>CAKZGI010000292.1 GCA_936914905.1 uncultured Trichormus sp.
GAGCTATTAGTACCGCCCCCATCAGATAAGAGCAGAATCGAGTTTGCTGGATGATTAAGAGCAGAATCGAGTTTGCTGGATGATAAGGTACTTTGCTATAAGTGTTCCACCAGTAGCGAATTGAGTCACAGGGCAATTCACTAGTATCGTGGGTGGTGCTAATCTGGATGTAACCCACATTGCCCGTGATATCCTACAATCCGTGAGGAATAGCAACTCCAGTAGCAAGGGTTTGCCAATCATGGTCAAACACCTCAATTCTTTCCTGGGTGTACAGTTGTCCCTCTCGGTATCACTGCCCAATCAATTCTTTGTTTTGGTGTCTATACTCATGACTGGATTCCCTGGGCTTTGATAAGACTGCTTGAGTTAATAAACTTGTCCGTCGGAAAGTAGGAACACCCCTAGAGTTTGGGCCAAAGTTTTCAGCTCCTTGTTTTGACAGCTATGTATTTTGAGACCGCATAAGCTGGGGTAATTTTGACGAATCAGGAGACTCAAAATCACAATACGAGGTATTATCCCGAATCAGTTCATGTTGATAAAATTTATCGGAATAGAGATAATCGTGCTTGGTGTAAAGAAAGAGGTATTAGAATTAGTAGTCTTCCCAAAGGAAGACCACATATAAATGTCAGTAAAGAAAAAAAGAAATAAGCTTTCGACAAAGAGAGAATTTATAACTGTATTGAGAGTGAATTCCGACAAGCTAAACTAAGATTTAGCCTTGGGAGGGTGATGGCTTAACTTTCTCATACTTCTTTAACTGCAATACCTATGTCTTTTTTAGTTATCAATCTTCCTGCTCTTCTTTTACGGCTTTTTTGTATCTTTTTAGGGCGATTTTTCACAACCATATCTTTTCTCACTTCCTCCACTAATAAAAATCATGTTCTAGATAATCGGAGCTCACAGAAACTTATCTGTTCCCTTTTATGAGTATTTAGTCAATTCTTCTATTGCCTTTTCATGACTTTCTCAGCCAACCCTATTTAGTTTCATTTATTATTCTTTAGCTCATGATTCTTACCTCTTGAGTAAGCCTTTAATTAACTAAAGCTTTCTCACTAACCTATAGCTTTTTGACACTCCTCAACAGAAACACCTTTTCTCATCGCTTCCACCAAAGCCTGATAACTATCCCAATTGTCCTGAAGTAGATTGTTAGCTCGCAGCAAATAAAAACGCTGTTTTTGTTCAAAAATCTTTTCCTCAAAACCCAAAGCTTGCAAAAACTGATTTAACTTGGCTTTATCATCACCACCACCCTCAGCAGATTTAAAAACCAGATTTTCTGCTGCAATTCCCGCCATCCAAATATTACAATAGCTTTCTACCATGGAAATGCCTATCTTCCCCTTTTCCAACTGTTTTACAATTTCGCTATCTTCCAAAATTACTCCACCTTGTCCTGCTTGTCCTAGTTTCCAAGCTTCCCAGGCACTGAGAGTATAGGTAGTGACAGGAATCCCCAGCAGTTGGGCGACGAGAAAATGACCTGCTTCATGATGTAAAATGCGATCACGATATTCTGGAGAAAATCGCGCTAACCAATCTAATACTATCGTTCCTCCTTTTCCTTGAAAGCTGAAATTATCCAAGGTGGCGATACCCAAGAAACCCACTATAGTTAAAGCTGGGATAGTTGGGGACAGATGTATTAATGTTCCCAACAAAGTGGAAAGCGTCATCAGAAATACAGATACAGCAATGAGATTGATAGCAGTTTGATTCATGAGTAGTTTTTAAAGAAGTTGTTTGGATCTTTGAATATTTAAATGTAATGAAATTACAGCAGTAGTTAGGAGTATAACTCCCTTGCTGTCTAGGTATAGAATTAGATTCTATACCTCATTGATCTCAAATCTGCTGTATATCCTATTGATAATAAAATCATACCTTATTTGGATATTGGAAATCAAAGGTTGAGGATTAGGTCTAGACTAAAAGTTTTTTCCAACTCCCCAATTACCATTACCTATTCCCCTTTTTCCCCTCATCACCCAACATTTTTAATAATTTTCTCGCTACTAAAACACTAACAACTCCAGCAGCAAGTAATTCCACCGCATGGATAACCTCTTGACCCATATCGCGGGGGTTAGTATGATGATGAAAAATTTCTTCATCCAGCCATTCTGTAGTAGCTTTAAAGTTATGAATTGGTGTTGGTAATAGTGTTAAATAAGTCCCTTGACGAATTAAATGGGCCGGTTCACCTGCAACTTCAAAAATGTTGAATAAGTTAGCAGCAGCATCGTTTAACCCCAACTTCAACATAGTTCCCCGGATGTCAACTTTAGCTGGTTGCGGGTCTTTTCCTAGAGCAAGTGCTTTCAAATTACGAGCAATATTTGCTCCTTGTTGATAAGCTACTTGTGCTATAGGTGGTAGCGAAGTATTCTGAAGTGCTGCACAATCACCACCTGCAAATACTTCTGGAAAGTCAAGCAATTGCATTGTCGGAGTGACTAGGGGACGACTATGATGATCCCGATGTTCTGACGGAATTGGTAAGTCTTGGATCAGGGGATGCGTAGAAGTGCCAGCCGTCCAAATTGTTGTATACGTTGGCAATATTTTCACTTTATTATGGCTCTTATATTCCACCGCGTCAGGCTGAACAACAGTGGCTTCTGCTTTAAGAATAATTGAAATTTCCACAGTCCGTTTTTGTAATTCTGTCTCAGCAATTGGACGCAACCGATCATTAATATCGCCATCAAGAATTTTCTGACCATGATTGAGAAGAATCACACGGATTTCCGCCGCATTACCACCTAACACACCATACCAATGTGGGAGAAAATCTGCTAAAGTTGCTACCATTTCCACACCAGAAGCACCACCACCAACTACAACGACTGTTAATAGTTTGCTGCGTTTTTCTACATCTTCTGTTTGGATAGCTGTTTGTAAACAGTCACGTAAATGTCGGTAAAGAGTGGTCGCATCAGCTTCTGTCCAAAAAGGAAAGGCATTTTCTTTAGCACCCTCAACGTGAGGATAACTAGTAACACTCCCCAAAGCCAATACTAAGTTACTGTATTTGTAGGAATACCCAGAAGCTAATTCGACTTCCGACTGATGCAGGTCGATTGACCGTACTGTATCTTGAACAAAGATGACGCCACTAGATTTAAGTAATTCCGAAAAGTGTGGTACCACTTTAGAGCTATCCATTTCGCCATCGAAATATTCATAAAGTAATGGCTTAAAACAAAAGCGTTTATTCTTATCAATCAATATCACAGAGCGAGGATAGTGTTCGTGAGCTAAGTGTAAGGCTGTAAATAGACCGGTAAAACCACCGCCAACGATCACAGTTTGATAAACTGGGCTGTTCATAAAAACTCTTCAAGGGTGAAATTTTTACAGATTTAGATTTCTTCTGAACACGTCGAGAAAAATAGCAAATAACTAATGATTAATGATTAATTTGCTATATGAATAAGACGAAAGCAATCAGAATAGCACTAAGCATAAGAGCGAATACAATAGCTTCTTCAAATCTGCGGCTAAAAAATCCCACAGCTGTAACCAAAGCTATCGCTAATCCAATAATGCCAACATACTGCTCCTTTTGCAAATTCTGTGCAATAAGTGGGTCTTGATTTTTACTAGGTATTGGAGTTTCTTGAATTGATTTTGATAATGGTAATTCTCGTGCTAATAAATTCATAAGATTACTCCTAAAAATAGTTATTGTTTTATTGGCGTAAGCCTGCGAGCGTCACTATTTTGTAGCTTACTTTACGTACAGTATCTTGAATACTAACTTTTCAAGCCTGCCACAAGTATAGGAGTGAGAAGAGGACAACCCAAACTACATCAACGAAATGCCAAAACAGAGTAGTTGCACTTGCGCCAAAATGACCTTTGTTGTAATTACCTGGAATTAAGGAACGGAAAAGCATAATTATCTGAAGAACCACACCCGTAATAACGTGTAGACCGTGAAAACCTGTTAATACGTAAAATGTTGAACCAAGTAATCCCGTACTTAACCTAAAATCGAGTTTACTCCATTCAATTCCTTGACCAATTAAGAAGTAGGTTCCCATACAAATTGTCATCAACCAAAGCCAACGGAATTTATTTAGCTGATGATGCTTGAGAGCATTTTCTGCTGGTTGAATGACAAAGCTACTGGAGAGTAAAACCACCGTGTTAATAATCACAAACGTAGACAATTTCGAACCGGAAACACCAGGTGGTAGCCAATTCTGTAAATGTGTCAATCGCAGGGTAAGATAAGTGAAGATAAAACTCAAAAAAACTATGCTTTCCGATAGGAGAAACACGGTAAATCCGAACATACTCTTACCATAATGGTCTTCAGGACGTCCACCACGAATTGGTAGGAAACGCTTTAGCCAATTTGGTAGATATCGCCACCACCGTTCCAAAGGGATAGGACTCTCATCTATATAAATTACCCAACGGTTCATAGTTACTTAGTTTAAGTAAAATTTTTATCCTAGATACAGTAGCTTATTCTTAGTGTTCTGGCTGATGATAGTCAGGAGATTCTATCACTGAGTATTTAGGATCGCCATAATCGTAAGGGGGTCTTTTCACAACCGGAATTTCATCAAAGTTATCTTGCGGAGGTGGTGAGGTGGTTGTCCATTCCAATCCTGTAGCGTGCCAAGGATTGTTGACTGCCCTTGTGCCGTATAGCCAGGAACCCAGCATATTGGCAATAAAAGGCAATATAGATACTCCCAATAAGAAGCTGCCTAGACTAGCAATAACATTCCATCCTTGATAGCGTGGGTCATAGGAGGAAATTCGTCGTACCATTCCCTGTAAACCTAGTGGAAGCATAGGAAAGAATGTAAGGTTAGCACTGATAAAGGTTAACCAAAAATGCAATTTGCCCCAACCTTCGGCGTACATTCGTCCGGTAATCTTCGGAAACCAGAAGTAAATGGCGGCAAAAATTGCCATTGTGATGGTGTTAAAAACAATATAGTGGAAGTGTCCCACTATAAAGTAAGTATTGTGGACGTGGATATCAAATGGTACTGCTGCCAACATCACTCCAGTAACACCACCAAGCAGAAACATGGCTGCACCTCCCATAGCGAATAGCATGGGTGTCTCTAAATGCAGTTTGCTTTTCCAAATTGTAGCAGTCCAACCAAATGCCTTCACACCTGTAGGCACGGCAACCAACATTGATGTCACCATAAATAAGATCCGCATCCAGCTAGGGGTAGCACTGGTGAACATATGATGCACCCAAACGAAAATACTAACTACAGCAATACCTAAAGAGGCAACAGCTAATGACCGATAACCAAATAGGGGGTTACGGGAAAAAGCTGGTAAAACTTCAGCAAAAATGCCAAAGGCTGGTAGCGCCATAATGTAAACTGCGGGGTGGGAGTAAAACCAGAATAGATGCTGGTAAATGATCGGGTCGCCATTTTCCAAAGGTTTGAAGAATTGTGTCCCAAAATTGAGGTCAAATAACAGCAGGATTAATGCACCTGTTAGGGACGGTAAATTAACCAGTTGCAATAACTGGGCGCTGAGAACTGACCAAACAAAAACGGGCATTCGAAAGAAGGTCATTCCTGGGGCGCGCATCCAAAAAATGGTTGTTATGAAGTTAACAGCCCCCATAATTGAAGAGATGCCGATGATTACTAAACTGACAATCCAAATAAGTTCTCCATTTATTGGCTGACCAGGAGGAATTTGCAGACTAATTGGTGGATATGACCACCAGCCGGACTGTGCCGTACCATTGGGTAGTAAGAAGCTAGATAGTAATAAAATGCCCCCTGGTGGAATCATCCAAAAAGAGATGGCGTTGAGTAGAGGAAATGCTATATCCCTCGCTCCAATCATTAGGGGTACTAGGTAGTTAGAAATACCTGCATTGAATGGAATAATCCATAAGAAAATCATGATTGTCCCGTGTAAGGTGAACAACCCGTTGTAAAGGGGACGATCTACTACATTGGATTGAGGCGTAATGAGTTCAGCACGGATGAGCATCGCCAACAGGCCGCCAACCAAGAAGAAAATGAAAGACATCACCATGTACTGAACTCCGATCACCTTATGGTCAGTGCTGAAGCTGAAGTATGGTCGCCAGTTATTCTCAGGCTCGTTTTGAGATGTTGAGGACTCTCTATCTCCAATAATATTTTCCATATAGGTACATGACATTTATTACTTATTAGTGTTTAGTGTTAGGATTACCTACTCCAGTGCGCTCTGCGTAATCGCTCTTTGATCAGGTACGACAGTGTACCAGCCACTCTTAAACCATGTTTTTGGCGATTGGCTATACTCTGCTAATACCTGATTTTTTCTCGTCTTTGGTTCTTTTTCAGTTTTTGTAAGCCACTGGTTATATTCCTCCAAGGATTCAACCTGGACATTGGCATCCATCAATGCAAAGTAAGTACCACTGAACAGAGCATCTTTCAACGTATATTTACCTGTACGTGTTGGTCTAACTACAAGGTTAATGTTGCGTCCAGGCACAATATACTGCTGTAACCGGAACACAGGGACATAAAAACTATGGAGTACGTCCTTAGCGTGCATATTCAGACGAGTGCGAAGATTTACAGGTAGATGTAATTCATTGCTAGTAACATTATTTGGATAACGGAAAGACCAATCCCATTGCTTTACAAAAACCTCAATAGTTTCAGATGTTGGTTTTGGTTTATCATTACTGGCTACGGCATAGGCTGGTTCTGATTTTAGAGGTGTATGCAAATGTACGATTTGCCCCAAACCTAGAATATTTAATTGCTGATAAATATTGAAGCCTTGGAAAGCAATCCACAGCACTAGTAAGGTTGGAGTCGCCGTCCATAAGATTTCTAGCCTGATATCACCTCTAGATGAGTGTCCCTCGCTGTAGTCATTTTTGGGTGCATGAAAGAAAAGTACCGAGTAAACCATCATGCCTACAAGCCCAAGGATAATAAATGTTCCGATTGAAACTAAGAAGCTAAACAAACTATCTACTTTTTGTGCTTCTGCTGTGGCTTCAAGCGGCATCCAAGAATACGCCAACTGCCCAATCCAATGGCTAACAAGTAGCAGCACTGCAATACAACCAGCTATTAGTAAATAATCTAAAAGTCTAACCATAAACTCAGAATGCTTCTCGTTTAATTATTTGAGCAGCAAATATGGATTTGCGCCCTCTTGAAGTAATTTAGCCGCCGTAACGTGAATGCCAAACTCCTCCCCTAATTGCGCCCCTAAAGTTCCGTGGAAATATAAAATACCAAACATCAGAATGCCTATTAACAAATAATTCCACTGCACCTGCCTAGAAGCATTTTTGTGCCAGTAGTGGCGCTGTAAGGCTCTCCACACAGCCATGGCGACGATGATAGCTAGCATTAAGATACCACCTAAGCCATGCAAAAGCATTGTCCACGAAACGCTCAACCCCCAATTACTCTTTTGATTAACTATTGGTTTTGTCAGCAGTAACTCGAAAAAACCAAAAGCGACAGTAAAAAATGTCACAGCAGCTGCCCCCAGAAGATTATACCAACCAACGTGGAAGAAAGCAGAACGGATGGCGGGAAGACCCAAAAATTTGAAGATTGGTCGTTCTATAGGAGAAATGGCTCCTGTGATGTCAAATAAGATACTAATTATAAACAAACCCAATGTCAGATGCACCAACTGTGGGTGCATCGGAATTTCGTAGGGTAGTCCGTTAGCACCTAACCTCAATCCTAATTGGTCAATTAGCTGTGAGTTCATGGCGATATTCCCTGCTTAATTGCTTCAACAACAGGCTTAACGTGCAATCCGTATACCCAAAACAGCTTGCTCCCCAAATACACTTGGATTACTCCTAGACAAATTAAAAAGGTTGCTACACCGAGGTAAGCAGGAGGCAATTTTAGCGGGTTGTGATTGCGAATCACAACCCGACAAGCTGTAATAGCAGCAACGATCACCCCAAGTAACCAACCCATCACTGTGTGAAAATTAAGTATGGGCTGGGCTGCTGGATAAACTTGTGCCAGCCCTGCTTCAAACTGTCCAAAAATTATGGCTGCAAAAATGGCGATTGCACCCACAAACATATTCCAGAAACCAACCTCAAATAAACGTGCATTGCCCGTGAAATAACCCACCACATCACAAACAAATGAGAAAAACACCATCGCAATTACAAAATGGACAACAATTGGGTGTATGGGGTCGGAGTACGGGAGATTTTGGCTATTAAGAGGGAGAGCTAACATAGCTTTCGTCTGGCGATCACCAGATGATATAATATCAGTTGATTTTGAGCAGAACAAAAGTCATTATTGAGGTTTGAATTCTAAAACTACTCTCCACAAACTTATTACTATTAACTCTTATCTAAAAAATTCAACAAAGAATACTCTCGTAAGAGAGATTTAAAAATAAAATAAGTAGGTGGGCGGGAAAACTTATAATTATGTCATGGCGAATGCAGCAAAGTGTAATCAATCAATCCCAGCGGGTTCAGAGAATTTACATTCTGTAACATACTTAGGTTTATTTGTATCTACCTATTTATTTTATTTTCACGATCTACTTTTTTCTTATATTTTTTTCTGTTGAAAAATCAAAAAATTCTAGGGAATGCATTTTCTATTTGGGAAATAAGTAGGTGGGCGTTATAAATTGTCGTTATGACAAACCAAAAGGCAAGATTGAATAGGTTTTCGGGGTAATTTCTAAGGTCTAGTGACTACCATTATGTAATTCCTTCCTTCTTGTCCGACTGAATTCATACGGGAATAGGCTTGTTGGGATTTAGCGATCGCATTTTCATCTACATAGTGAATCAAATCATAAACTAGGGGATTTTCGAGAGTAAAAATACGTGGATTCTGCTAGATCCCGTTAATATTGTGCTTATTGAGAATAGGAAAGAGAATTTGAGAGAAAATTGAATTAGTGATTACATTTTCAACTAGCGATTAACATTCACAAGAAGCTGATATCTGGCTTTTCTACAGAAGTTCATCATCTGTTTCACCGACTAACTCTAAATTATCTTAGAAGACGCAGAGAAATTGCTGGGTATAAACTTTTCTATCTATGCTTAGGCAAAACCTACGACTGGCCAGTCCAAATATGTGCAGATCTCGATTTTTGTAGATATTCTCTGACGAGAGTCATAATTTCTGCTCCAAATAGTTTCTAATAGTGGCATTTATCAAGAGATAGAACTCAATAAATAAGTAGCTTCAGCCTTTTTTTACAGAGATTGTAGCTTGCCCAAGATTCTATCTAAAATCTTCTCTATACAGTCTTGGCAAACTTTGCATCTCCTCTAGCCTGTGGAGGTGGAAGATCAATTTTCACATTGATACTGATTTGACCATTCTCAATCAAAACTAATCGGTCTGCTAATACCACTTCTTCTTCCACATCATGGGTAATTAACAGTGATGTAAATCCTTTTTCTCACCACAAACGTTCTAATAATTACTGGATTTCGATAGGCCATTTTTGAGCGCGGTCTTCTAACCCCACTTCACGCAGCACTTTTAAAGCCGTTTGCTTCGATAAACTTTGGAAATTGAACCTATTAAACCTAACTCTATATTCCCCAATACCCGCTGCCAAGGTAACAAATGTGAATCATGAAACATGATGCGGATGGATAATTAATAGGTCTATCAAATATTTGCCACTTAATAAAACATCGCCACCAGTGGGAGCATTTAGCTCAGCTGTTAGACCCAAAATTGTACTTTTTTTGGCTAAAACGAAGACAATTATGTCTTATAACATAAAATAAATTCTGCAAGAGGTCTAATGATTTTGACCCGGGTTTTCCATAAAAAACCTAAGAACCGAAATTAGTAACCGAAATTTTGTAGTTAGTCGTGTTTATTAACTTTATATCTAACTTAATAGTAGTAATTCCTATTGAGCTCCAATGAATTCTAGTCGATTCTCCCATTCATTAATTGTTATATACTCAATACATCCATTTTTTTTAAGTGTGACAGTTTTGGGTGCAGAATATGCGATTTTTACTGCATAAAACCGGGAATTTCCGTCTAAGTTATTTATCCAAGAGGAGGTATACTTAAAAGTATAAGAAAGCCTTTGTATCTGATCTTGTATATACAGTACATATGTACTATAATTATTTTATAGCGTCCACTCTCTGAAAGCCTTCTGGAAGATTCATTCAATCGATAGTTCTATGATAAAGCATTACATTCTCAATCTTAATCCAACTGCCAAGTACGAATGGGAACGATACATATTACGTGACCCACTAACGGCAAAACGCCCAGACATTGCCAAATTAATTGCCGAAGCAGTGGCTGCGGACACAGGCAGTTATTTGGTGAGTGTGAAGATTGAAGTCACCGTCTTAGAGGAAGCAGGAGTACCATCAGTGGAACAACTTTCGCTGCCATTTCCAGAAGTTAATATTAATTCATCGAGGCGAGAAGCAGCGTAGATATAATATGAATCAACAAGTAGGGAATAGGGTATAGACTATTGATAGTCGATACCCTGTCCAATATTTAGTATTTATGGGAATTTCTTTATTGTACATTGTTCGCTAATAAATGGAGTAATTTACTAATCTCCTGATTAATAGTTGTTACATCAAAACGCAAGCTAGCACTAACTCTGGCATTTTGACCGATAATTGCAGTTTTGTGCGGCTTATGAACACAGCTATTAATCACCTCTGCTAATTCCTGTGGGTTTCCTGGTGTGACTAAAAAACCATTGATTTCATGTTCTACTAATTCCATTACCCCTCCAGCTTTAGCCGCTACCACAGGTTTACCACACAGCATAGCTTCAACAATAACTCTGCCAAAAGGTTCAGGTGCTGTTGATGTATGTGTCACTAAATCACAAGTTGTCATTAATTGGGGAATATCAGCGCGAAATCCTAAAAATTTAACCCTGTCTTCTAATCCCAAAGAGGTAACTTTCTGGTATAAATCTTTTACATAATATTGTTCACCAAATAAAGCATCACCTACTAAAATTGCTGTGATATTTTCTGGAGATTGCGCAAGTGCATTAATTAAAATATGCTGCCCTTTCCAAGGAGATAACCGGCTGAAATGCCCAATTATAAATTTATCCTGTAAATCTAATTCTTGTTTTATTCTTATAACACTCTCTGCGGAAATTCGGTAATTTTTTAATTCAAAGCCATTATAGACAACTTCAACAATATCTGATTTTCCTCCAGCTTCTAAAAATGCCTGTTTACTAGCTTGGGAATTAGCAATTACTAAGGAAGCAAACTGATTAATTAAAGTAATAGCAACACGTAAATTAGTTGTGCTAAAATGTTCGACAGAGAGAATATCGTGTAAATGATAAACTAAAGGACGACGAGATAAAAGACTCGCAATAGCACCCACAACTAAGGCTTTTTGAGTATTGGCGTAGATTAAATCATATTTTCTGGCACGTTGCATTACTTGATTAATTAGGGGTATGAGTTGACCTAAACTCCCTAATGCTGCTAACAAACCACTATCTTTATTAACTTTAATAGCTTGATTTGATAAAATTTCTACAGGTATTTTATGCTCCTGTAGTGATATTCTAAAATCACCATCTGCAAATAAACCTACAAGAGAACTATGAGCATATGGTTTAGCAATATCTATTAAACATAACTCAGCACCACCTAGTTTACCACTTTGATCCAAAAACAAAATTTTCATTATCCTATTTTTTAATTTGTATTAGTCTGTATTTATCTACGGTTGATTTCTAAATTTTTCTAGATAAAATAACTTGCCTTACTTTTTGAGCAATATTAGTCCAATCATAATTTGTGATTGTGTAAGAGCGGCATTCTTCTCTAGTAGGTAAAGGAATTTTTTCTAAAATTGCTAATTCTAATTTCTCTGCAATGCTTCTAACTGTAATAGAATCAGTAATTAAATCTGGTGAAAGTACTTGTAAAATTTCTGGCATTCCCCCTACTGGTGTACATAGAACTGGAGTACCACAGGCTAAAGATTCGAGGATTGCTAATCCAAAACCTTCAAAAGATTGACTAGGCATTACAGTTAAATTAGCAGCTTGATAAGCTATTGGTAAATCTTTATCTGGTAAAAAGCCTAAGAATTGAACGTTGCTTTCTAGTCCTAGTTCTAGAACTTGTTTTTCGAGTATTTCTTGAAGATGACCACGACCAGCTATAGCTAACCAAATATCAGGAATTCTCGGTTTAATTATTGCCAATGCTTGCAATAGTCTATCAATTCCCATGCGATGTACTAAACGGCGAGATGTGAATAATATCACTCGATCAGTCGGCCAATTTATTTTTAATCTTGCATCTTGACGAGATAGATTATTCTGAAAGTGGTGAATATCAACTCCGCCAGGTATAATGTTGATTTTGCTCCAAGGAATTTGATATCTTCGATGTAAAATATTACCAAAATCTCGACTCAAAACTATAAAGCGATCGCACCGATTATAAGTATTTTTTTCTATCAACTTCCATTTCAGCCAAATACTAAGTTTCTGGTCTACAATTTCTTCTCGACTTTCAGAAGCCCAAGGTCCATGAAAATTAAAAGTAACTGGTACGTCTTTAGGTAAAAGATCCATAATTGGAAAGCTATATAATGCAAAATGTAGATTAATAGCGTCTGGTTTTTCCAATCTGCTTTTCTGAAAATTGCTGCGAATTGACCACAGTCTTTGCCAAATAGGACTATCTGGATCAGCTAAATTAGTTAGCTTAATAGGTATATTTTTGGCCTCACTTGGTAAACCTACACCACATAATTCTACCTGATCTTGATTCTCTGCTAATTTATGAGTTAGTTCATGAGTATACCTTTCCAATCCTCCTGGGGTTTTGGGAAACCAGCCAGTTCCCAATGTGAGGATAGATGCAGAACTTGATTCATAACTTTTTTTGTTACCTTCCACCTAATTATCTCCTCTAAGGAATTTAGTTTGCTTCCACACTAAAATCAACTTTTTTACATTCAGTGCTTAATTACTATTACTGAGAGGTTGAAATTCTCAACACTGTATTTAGTATTTTGGTTTGACTACTTATTCCTTGATGTACAAGCCCTCAGATTTATCCGTGGAATTAATCCAAATCAAAAATTGGATTACCTGATTCAATTTATGATCAAAATCATCACTTGACTAAACTGTCAATCCGGTTAAAAAATCATTAATCAGTCTAGTTTTCAATAAATTATTCTTATATAAAGTGATTCTACTAGGATAAGTCAGTGTTAATTATAACAATTTAATTATTTTAACTATTCTGTACATATGATAGATGTTACTTCTCATAATCGATTTAAAAAAAGGATAATTACCAGGATATATGCTCAAGATTTTCTCTTTTCCGTGCATAATTCTCTGTCCACCTTCTAGGATTTAGGATTTACTTCATCAGTATATCTATTTGTAGCAGTAATTTTTTATCAGTCCTGTATTCAAGTTTACTTAACTAGTATTTTTTGTTACACTTTTCTAATCTAAATCAGACTTTGCTCTCGATTGATAATTGCTGTGTTAGAAAAATGTATTTTCTTTATGAAGTTTCGATAAAAATATATAATTAACAACATTTATTTGTTAGGTTATTTATGTCTTATACAGATGCATATACCAATTCTCCATTACATATAACAATCCTACTTACTCTACACTCTGTAATTAGTGGGAAATTGTGCAATATATCAAAGTCGAACAACCATAATTTTTTCAGTAATGATAATTGCTAATATGCAATCAGAGCAATTATATGAGAAATAGATTCATTTCCCAAGTTGGGAATATCAGTTACAAGCTGAATCAAATTATCAAGAATTCAATTCAGAGTAGATATGGAGGCACAAAAACGGCCTTCAATTTTTTACTCAGTCTAACTTGTGGATTAATGGCGATATTCATGGGTATGACAATGGACTCAGCCACGACAAAGACCACTACAGTATCTGCATTCACTTATCAAACTTCTTGGCTTGGTAATACTATAGGCAAAGGTAAATTACGAGTCCAAAATAATGTAGAGGCAATGTATGTAACAACAGATGGTCAAATTTATACTAATAGTTATTGGGATGAGGCTGGAGGAGAAGCAGGAATATATAAAGACGGTAAAGTTATCGGTTTTCTAGAAGATATTCATGGCTGGAATCGTCTTGGTGGTAAAGCAGTAACGGCCAATAGCAAATATATTTATATTGCTATGTCCCAAAGTGGAATGAATAATGGAAAAGACGATTATCCACCAGAAGGTAAAATTTGGTATTGTGTCAGACGTTATAATTTAGCAGGAAAATCCGTACCCTTCCCGGGAGGTAATGGCTGGGATAAAAGTATGTTAATTATCAGTGAAAAAAATGAAGTAACTGGATTAGCAACTGTAGGTAATAAATTATTTATCAGTAATGCTGCTTCTAACATTGTGCGGATTTTCAATACTGAAACAATGCACAAGATAGGTAAATTTACTGTTACTAATCCTGGAGGAATAGCCATTGATCCACAAGGAGATTTGTGGATTATTCAAACTCAAAAAGGCACTATAGTTGGTCAGATTGTCCATTATTCCCAAACAGGAAAAAAGTTACCGCAACAAATTGTAGATGTAGTTGATCCAACAGCTATAGCAACTTACAAACAGGATAGGTTATTAGTAGCAGAAAATGGTATCCGTCAACAAGTACTGATTTACAATGTCAAAAATCAGCCTGTACAAGTAGGAACATTAGGGACTAAAAATGGTATCTATAGTGGTGTTCCTGGTGAAGTTCAAAGTCTAAAATTCTATGGAATTACGGGAGTTGGTACAGACAGCACAGGCAATATATATATCAATAACAATGGTTTTAATAAATCAGGTACAGATTTGAGAAAATTTTCCGGATCGGGAAAACAACAATGGCAATTATTAGGTTTAATATTTGTAGATAATGCAGATACTGACCCCAAAAGTGATGGTGTAGATGTATTCACCAAGCATGAAAAATACTTGATAGATTATAGTAAACCATCTGGTAAACAATGGACCTATAAAGTCTACACACTTAATCCTTTTAAATATCCTCAAGATCCTCGTTTACATACATCCCCAGATGGGCCTATTTTCCGTCGTATTCAAGGGAAGCCTTTTTTATTCCTCACAGATATGTTTGGCAGCTTACTGCAAATTTATCGTTTCCAACCAACTACAGATGGTAATATTGCTATTCCTGCGGGGCTATTTGTAGTAACTAATGATAAAGGTAAATCCATTGAGGGTAATTGGCCTCCCTATCAACCAGCCAAAGGTGAATGGATTTGGCGAGATAAAAATGGTAATGGTGCATTTGATAAAAATGAATATGACAGCAGTGAAGATTATCCCTACATAGGTGGTTGGTGGGTAGATACTAAAGGTGATGTTTGGAAAACTTTGCGAACTGAAGATGGTATTCGTCATTATCCTTTACAGGGATTAGATAGTAAAGGAAATCCCATCTATACTTATAATTCAATACAAAAACACAAAACTCCTAGTGTGTTTAAAGATTTGCGGCACATTGAGTATTTTCCTGAAACAGATACTATGTATTTATCAGGTTTTACACAAGCACATCCCGCTTCTGGTGATGATACCAGGGTTATAGGATCAGAAATTGCCCGGTTTGATAATTGGACTAAAGGAAATCGCACTCCTAAATGGCGGACTGTGGTTCCTTATGATTCCACTGGGAAGCGTGAAGTTTCTACTGCGGCCATGAGTGTAGCTGGTGATTATGTGTTTGCGGTGACAGTGAGAACCGCAGAGGTTTATATCTATAAAGCTGCTACAGGTAAACTTGTACTTAAGTTCGGTCCTGGTCCAGAAGTTGGTGGAGAAAGTGGCTGGGTTGATATCCCCCACGGTATCCGGGCTTTTCGCCGTGCTAATGGTGAATACTTATTGTTTGCAGAGGAAAATATGAACGGAAAAGTGATTATTTATCGTTTTTCAATGTGAGGAAAAAAATTCCTAAAATCCAGTAAGAAATTTGAAGTTGTATTGTTTTAGTTTTACTAAACCCCTATTTAAAATTTTTCATACATTGTTTGTTCCCACAAGATCAGCAAAATATCAATCATATTAGGTGGGGCTAATTACTGGCAATATTTTCCTATTTCCTCCTTGATCTAGCAAATTAGATTTCCATATATTTAGAGAAGAAGTGCTGAGTTACCGCTGACCTATTCCTCATATTGATAAGGCAAATTCACAGAAGAAATAAATACGATGGTTCATATTCAATTCTAATCAAAAACAAATACCTGTTGCTTTTCAAGATATGATTACACGGGTTATAACAAATGTTAATTCAGGTCAATTTTAACCTGGGCTGAAAAAACTCACAACCTCAATTACTACTAAATAAGTATTTGACTTTTTTAAATAAAAAGAACAAATGGATAAGACTAGTCTGGTTAAATGAGGAAAACTTATTCCCAATGATTTACTAACCCAAATACAATATGTTCATGCAAATTTACTCTCTAGATGGATTTTATATTGGGGAAGTCAGCCATTAAAATTTAGTCATAAATCAGGAATGGTTTTTCTCCCCATCAAGATGATGAAACCTTGGGTTGTGGTGGAATGATCGCCCAAAAAAGGGAGCAAGGACTATCTGTAGTTGTCACCTTTTTAACTGATGGAAGAGGTTCACATAGTTCAGACCTAAATATTCAAAATCAAATTATTCAGATTCGTAGACAAGAGTCCTTAAATGCGTTAGGTATTTTGGGAGTACAGCCTTCAGAGATTTACTTTTTGGATAAACCAGATGGCACTTTAGCAAATTTAAAAGCAGAGGAAAGAGAACAAACAATTAAACAAATTTCTGAATTGCTAAAGCGTTATCAACCAGGAGAAGTTTATGTTCCTCATCATAAGGATTGCCATAAAGATCATTAGGCAACATTTTATTTGGTTAAAGAAGCGATCACACAAGCAGAAATTACGGTAGAACTCCTACAGTATCCGATTTGGGTATTCTGGAGAGCGCCCTTATTTATCCTTTTAAAATTAAATGACATTAAAGCAGCTTATCGGTTATCTGTTAAAACAGTACAAGAGAAGAAAAATCAAGCGATCGCAGCCTACCCTTCCCAAATAAAAACCCTACCTAGTGGCTTTATTAACCGATTTTTAAATTTATCATAAATCTTCTTTAAATCTGAAGATTAGTTACTGCCAATTTATTTATTTTTGAATTGAATTAAGGTGGAATATCCAGTAGTAAGCGTCATGATATTCGTTGAAAATACTTGTCATGGAGAGAAATTAAGTGCGAATCCTACACATTACAAACCATGTCCAAAAAATCGGTAACGGAATTGTCAATGTGGCAGTAGACTTAGCCTGTTTACAAACAGAAAGAAGTCTTGATGTTGCTGTCGCATCAGCAGGTAGAGAATATGAGACGTTATTAGCAAATCATGGTATTTCCCACTTTAAATTAGATCAATCGCGCACACCAGTAAAAATGATCAAAGCCGCCTGGCGCTATCGAGAAATTATCAAAGAATTTCAACCAGATATTGTTCATGCCCACATGATGACAGGAGTTGTATTAGCAGGTATTCTCAAAAATAGTGGTCAATATAGTTTAGTTTCTACCGTACATAATGAATTTCAACGTAGTGCCGTATTAATGGGATTAGCAGATCGCGTCATAGCAGTTAGTCACGCAGTAGCTGATTCCATGATCCGTCGTGGTATCCCAGCTAAGAAATTGCGGGTAGTTGCTAACGGAACATTAAACAGTCCTCGACATAGAAAAATTCAAGATTACCAACCCCTCCCACTCCATCATCCAGCCATAACCACTGTAGCTGGAATGTATAGCCGCAAAGGAATAGGTGAATTAATTGAAGCATTTAATTTGATTGCAAAAGATTTTCCCAAAGCCCATCTTTACCTAGTAGGAGATGGGCCAGATCGGGTAATTTTTGAGACTACTATTAATAGTAAACTCTTTAGAGATGGAGGATTACATAAACGTATTCATTTTGAAGGTTTTCAACCAGTTGAAGGTTTTCAACCAGAACCTCAACGTTATATGTTATCCACAGATATATTTGTTTTAGCTTCACATTGTGAATCATTTGGTTTAGTCTTAACAGAAGCAAGAGAAGCGGGTTGTGCAATTGTCGCCAGTGATGTAGATGGGATTCCAGAAACCTTAGATTATCGGCAAGCTGGTATTTTAGTTCCACCTAAAGATAGTCAGCAGTTGGCTAATGCACTGGCGCAATTACTAAGCGATACCAAACAATTGCAGAAATGGAAGTTGCGCGCTAAACAAAACCTAGAAAGATTTAGCACCGCACGAGTAAATGAAGAAACATTGAATGTTTACCTTGAATTAACCAGACAATATAATCTCCTCAGAATAACCAGACTGAGAGAATTAGTAATAGGTAAGTAGCCATCATCAACTGCCTACAAATTTACCTCCCCTCTTTTTTATTCCCTATTCTCTGCTATATATTAATCAGTTCCTCCTCGCTGAGATACATAGCAATTCCTTTTTCATAATAAGCAGCCTCATTAATAAAAATGGGATGTACAGTAGATTCTCCTTCATAAAAAATTTCTTTGCCTTCAAAAGTTAGGAATAGTGGATCACCAGAATGTAGAGGTTGATAATCTCTAAACTGAAGTTGGGGGTGAATCATAGCTGCAATATCCCCATCTTCATTTCTGGGATAATCAACCACTCCACTAGCTCTATAAACAGTGAAACTACTTTGAATGAGGGGACTTTTACCTTTGTTAAAATCTTCAAAATAGTCTAAGACTGCATAAACAAGATTTTCTGTTTGTTTAAAAAATTCCCCATCTAAAGTACCCTGAGCTACAGCACCAACTTCTATAGAAAAACCTAATTGACACAGGGAACGGAGAAAACCACTGTTTCTAGCTTGCTGATGAATATAAACTTTTACTAAAGGATTAATTGCATTTAAATAAGCAGCTAAAGCGAGTAGGAAAGGATGTATATTACCAATAATAATACATAATCCCATATTGGCAGTAGTAGTATGTAAATCAATAATTACATCTACAAATTCCTGATCTTCTGGTTTCAGTATTGCTTGAATTTCTTTGGCTCTTAATTCTTCATAAATGGAAGATTTAGTAGCTGGTGAATTATCTCCTATAAAGCACCGATTTAAATCAATATCAATATATCTTGTACGGGCTAAAATAGCTTTAGGATTGCCTAATAATGCAATACTCTCAAAACTATTTCTGTTGATTAAATGGGGATATTTTTGGAATTTCCTAACTAAATAAACTCCGATTAATTCATTACCATGAATTCCTCCCACAATTGCTAACCGATTGATTCGATTCATAATTACCTCATCTAGACACAACTTTGATAAAAATTATAAATTGACAAGGATCAAATTCCCGACTTCTTGAAGAAACCGGGAATCTTGTTGTTCACTAAAAATTGAGGAGGGCAATATAAGCTACATCTTCATTCCTTGATGCTGATAGTATTTATGTGCTGCCATAGCCATAGCTAAAAATCCCCACATAATCATACCTGCCACACTCAACATCCCACTATAGATAATTAACTGAGCGCAGGAACTGATACTAATAGCACGAGCAGCACTGACAAAACTATCAAAGCGACCTTCGGTATACCTGCTCACACTGATCAGCATCAAGACTAACCCAGCTATATAAGGTATAGCACCGAACCAACCCAAAGTAAAAAACATATCTAAAATACCACTATCAATGACGATAACTTCTATTTGTCCAGTTTTTTCATTGACCTTCCAAATATTTCCTAAACCGTTACCGAGAACAGTAGTTAGGGCTAAATTGAGATTTCGATCATAAGTTTCTGATCTGTCCTTAAAGCTACCATCTTTTTCTAAATTGGAAAAACTTTCTAAACGAGTAGTCACGACTTTGGAAATAGGTTCAATAGTCACTAATGGGACAACACACATAGCCATGATTAAAATGATGGTAATTAGGCGTAGTTGAGTTTTCGTTTTCACTGAACCAAAAATAAGGATGATTCCTAATAACCACCCACCCCAACTAGTACGTACTTGTGAAAGTAAAAATGATAGATAACCAACCGCTGAGGCAGGAAAAATTAACGAACCTGTACTGGTAAGTAATAACAGTAACCCCGTTTGCATAACCGTACCAAATGGCCCTGGTGAGTGCAATGTACTCCAAACTCGTATCCCAAATGCTACAGGATTACCAGCGCTAGTGAACATTTTTGATTCTGTCAACCAAAATTTATCCCATTCAGGAGCAGCTACAAATTGATATACACCGTAAGCTCCTGTAATTAAAACGCACCAGATAAATACACGCTGGAAGTGTTGGCGATAGCTAGGGTAATCTCGCCAATTCATAAATAAATGAAAAGCGAAAATAATGGGACTCAACCAGTCTAAAAAACCGCGTATGACTGGAACTGGTTGATTAAAAATCATCCCTACTAAACCACCATACGATACGCCAATAACACTCAATATAAAAGGCAAACCACCTTGACGGATAGCATTTGGCAGGTGTTTGAGTAAGGTGGTAATGGTGACAAATACCACCAAGTATGGGGCTATGAGCATTTGACGGGTAGGATCCCAACCAATCCGATAATCAACTAAACGAGTGAGTAAAGGTGTGAGAAACCAAGTCCACCAAGTAAAGCCAATGTAAAGAATGGGATGACGCAAGTATAAAAATATGGCTACTAATAAAGACGTGGCAGGAAAAACTACCCGCAATAAGCTCGCTGCACCACCAAAGTAGCAAGTTACGACTAGTAATAGGAAGCCGAAAATAACTATCCAACTTTGTGCAGATCTATCTTGTGGAGAAAAGTTTGATTGTGAAAAACTATTAAAAAGTATCTGCTTGGAAAACATACAAGTTTGAACTTAGGATTTCGGATTGAACTATCTAAAATTTAAAATTTTCAATCCAAAATTGACTTAATAGAAAGCAGAAAGTTTATTGAATTTTAGATTTCTAATTTTGTATTTTGAATTGATGTGTTTGCCATCCTTGCCATCGCCCACGCAAAGATGCTCGCAATTTCTTATTAACAATTGCGCCTTGACTGGGGAAGAGTCTCACCCATTGGATGAAGCCTAAACAGTCTCTTGTTCCTATTAATATTGCCCAGAATAAGAAGGCGATTCGGCGTAATGGAGATAGATGTTCTAATAAAACTAGGGTTTCATTGTGGACTAAGTTGGTACAGGCAATTTCACTAAATTTTTCGCGTTGGTCTTCATCAAAACGTCTGGCCGGATAGTGATCTACAGCTACGCTGGGATCGTAAATGATTTTCCAACCTCCTCGTTGTAGTGCAAAGGTAAATGCCATTTCAAAGTGTACTTGTGCGCCAGTTCCTCTCATTCTTTGATCAAATTGCAATTTGCCGATTGCCTGTGTACGAAAACTCATATTTACACCTTTGAGAACATCGACTTCACGGGGTCCGCCTACTCCCAGATGATGGTTACCAATTACACGCCCAAACCACTGTAAGCGCCCTACTATTGAACATGAACTATCTTCTATCTTTTCACCCTGGTGTACCCAATCACGGCCACCAACACCACCTATGCAACCATCATTTTGAAAATGAGCAGTGATTTTTTGCAACCAATCAGGATAGGGTGCAGCATCATCATCAGTGATGGAAACTATGTCTCCTGTTACTGCTGCTAGTCCGGCGTTGAGGGCTGCAACGACTCCAGGTTGTGTGACTGTGACAGTTTGTAAAGGTAGGTTGTGGGGAGAAAATAGGTTCAAGAATTGCCAAGTTTCTGTATCTGTGTCTCGAACTACGACAATAACCTGATCAACTGGTTTAGTTTGGGCTTGGAGTGCAGAAAGGCAGTGTGACAAGTCTTCAGGACGGCCATAGGTGGGGATAAGAACTGTATTCCTCATGTTTAATTAACTCCTCAAATAAATCTAAATAGGTTTTTGCCATAGTTACCCAGCTATGTTGTTCAGCAATAGTACGAGCGACTTTACCCATTTGTTGACGTAGTGTGTGATCGCTATTTAATAATTTCAAAGCATCGGCTAAAGTATCAACATCATCACAATCAGATAAAACAATTCCACAAGCTGGTGTTACTAAATCAGCCGCACCAGTGGTTTTAGCCGTAATCACAGGTAAACCTGAAGCCATAGCTTCAATTACTACTAACCCAAAAGGTTCATAACGGGAAGGAAAAACGAATAAATCTGATGCCTGTTGAATTTGCGGCATATCACGGCGATAACCTAAAAAATGTACCCGTTCAGTTAATTTTAAGTCGGCAACCATTTTTGGATAGGGGCTATCTTTGGTTTCACCAACAACTGCCAAATTTAAGTCAGGAACTTTTACTAAGGCATGAAGTACAGTATCTAGGTTTTTGCGAGAAATACGAATATCTCCAGCAAACAATGCTAAAGTCACATTTTCACATATCCCCAATTTTTGGCGAGAACTCGCACCTGGAAGAAATTCTTGTAAATCAACTCCATTCACAATCACACGAATATTAGCACTAGGTACGCCAATATTAACTAATTCTTCAGCTACTTTTGTAGATACAGCAACAACAACTTTAGTTTGGCGAAAAGCTTCTTTTTCCCAATAAGCATTGATGGCAGTGTACAGCCACTGATATAAACCATATAAATCCCGTCGTTGACGAGCAATATGTAAAGGCGATTTCCACCAAGAACTATGGACAAAATGCACAGCATTAACATCAGTAGCACTCATGGTAATCGCACCATTGGCTTGAATTAAATCAACTTCGCCCCGATGTTCACGTAACCAATCACTGCTTTTTTTGGCAAATACAAAATTGCGAACAAATTCACTCGGATATCCATCAACAGACATGGAAACCCAATTTACTGCACTATTCTGTTCTAATTCAGGTGCTATCTCACTCGATAATAATGTCAAATCATGACCACGACGGAGTGCTTCCATAGCTACTTCATAATTAACTCGTCCTTGACCATCACCTTTTCCGATTTTATGGGTAACAATACAAATTCTCATTCATCACCTCTCAATTTTATAGATCAATTACAGACAAAAATTAATACACTATTTAGTAAACACTCAGTAACTTATGAGTTATGATCTGAGGTGTGAAACTGAGCGTGAGTGCTGTTAAGGTACGCAAATTAAATTTTTGCTCATTCAAAGCCTGCCAGAAATAAGAACGTGCTGCTTTAGTTTCCTTATCTAGTAACAACCCAATCCCTAAAGTTGTATTAGCTTCTAACCATAGTTTTTTAAAGTGTGAATGATACTCCTGTAAACGCAGATCTTCCATAAAGATTCTATAGCAGAATATTTCACTTTTAGCCTTGCGAATTTTTGCCTGTACATTACGTCTACCACTGAGCATAGTATCAGTTTGTCCATGCTCACGATAATAGGTCAGTTTCTCTGGACAATAATAAACAGCATGTCCTGATATATAACACAGGTAAGTTAAATATAAATCCCACATTCCCCCAATTTCTGAAGGAATACTATCCCAATTAATCAAACCATTACGAATTACACAAGCTGCGGCAGTAGGGATACTCTTATCAACTAAGCCAATTTTTTGAAAGTCCTCATGAATTCCTGAAGGGATTTTATCACGCTTATAACTACGTGAATTTCCTTCCGTAGCAGCAGCATTAATTTGACTTTGAGCATCAATAATATATTGGTCACAAAAAGCCAGAATTAAGTTAGAATTTGCCTCTAGTGGTGGTATGAGTTTAGCTAGAAAGTCTTGACTCCAGATATCATCATCATGAAGACTAGCTACATATTTACCCTGTGCCATTTTAAAGGCATTCATCTGATTAGTTAGCATTCCCACATTTTCTGTATGTCGCCAAAATTTAATGCGGGAATCACCAAAAGATGCAACTAAATTTTGGGGATTTTCGGGACTAAAATTATCAGAAACAATAATTTCAATATTTTGATAAGTCTGTTTAAAAGCACTAGAAATGGCTTGTTCTAGATATTGTGGCCTGTTATAAGTAGGAATAATCACGCTAACTAGTGGTTCTAGTAATTCAGAATTAATAGTCATAATTCTAACTCAGAATATCTGCAAAAGTAAATAATATAAATTAACCGTATAGCGAGACAGATAAATAGAGAGCATCCCAAATATTTAGATTTATTTTCATCTGACCTTTTATCTAAGGTGTGAGTGAAATAAACAAACCCCAAAGGAAAGAGCGCTTCAAAGAGTTTTTTAATTAGTCTGGTGATTTTTTTAGCCAAATTGTAATTTAGCTAGCAAATGCACTTGGGCGATAGGTATTAAATAGGTATACTCAAAGTCCTAACTGATAATCAATCAACTCCCGAAAATGATAATTTATCAGATACTTGTCAAGGTTTATACTTGAGTTGTGCTAGTTATTGGTTGTTGGTAAATTGTCTCTAAAAAGCGTAATGCAGTCGGGACTGGACTATAATTTTCAATTGCCCACTGCCTTCCTTCTACAGCAATCTTTTCTAAAATTTTTGGTTCATCAGTCATTCTATTAATAGTTGCCTGTACATTGTCTAAGTCTATGCCAATATAATGCCGCCAATTTTCAGGCATCACAGGAAGAGAAAGCCCATATTTCTCAAAATCCAAATGAAAAGTAGTACAGCCAGCTGCTAATGACTCCCAAAATCGCCAACTATCCCACTGTACGACCGTGTTAGATTTCAATCTCAGATTGCTCAGAAGATTCTTACCAATTCGATTCATTAACATACCTGGATCATTAGGCCAACCAGGAATAAAAAAGCCGCCAAAACAAGCACAAGCCATCGAACTTTTGAGTCGGTTATAATAACTTGGATAATGGCGCTTACCTGTTTGTAACCATTGCAATTCATGATATGGATCGGTTGAATGGTTATCTGGATGCTCAATACTATTATCTACCTGTAGCATATTTTTAACGTGAGGGATAAAGATCCTAGCACTAAAATTTCTAACGGGATGACCTTTTTTCCAATGCCTAAAATTAATAAGAATTTGACTGTTTCTGTCATAATAGTTGGGAACTTCTTTAACTTCCTGTAAAATCCTATTACTCAAACCATAAGCCCAGGGATAAAAATTCTTAGCATATTTGAGTTTATTGTTGTAATGATTGCGAAGAATAAAATCAAACTGTCTAAATTCTGGTCTTTCCATGTAGGTCTTGTCACTATCCTCCCCATCTAAATACACAGTTATATACGGACGATTGGGATGTGATAAATTATCTGGTAAAGGATAATTAATATGAAACCAATTATTAGTTAATACCACAATAGAACAATCATCAGGTGTGATATCCGGTTGATGATTAAAGAGATATTTATTTTGTTGTGTTGATTCCTGCCAGTAGTTGACATTGGAAAAGAAAGATATTCCCAGTTCCCGAAACCCTTCTGCCAAACAAATCAATAAATGTTGGAACTTATCTCCTGGCTTAGTTTCTTCTCTAGGATCACAGAGGAAATATACCTTGCCATTAAATTTAGCTGGAAGATTATTAATCATATCCTTATTTTTTTACAAACTACTAAACTTATTGGATAAATTATAATTTATTCATCCTGCTCCCTTGGCTAATTGAATGTATATCTGAAATATCTAACAGCTTAATTACTGTACCTATATCACTTCATTTTGAATTTGATAATATTTCCAAAATATACCACGTTGTTCTAGTAGGCTTTGGTATGTTCCCTGTTCGACAATTGTTCCTTGTTCGATCACTACCACTTTGTCTGCTTTAGCAATTGTGGAAAATCGATGGGCAATGACAATTACTGTACGACCGACAGAGAACTTTTCTAACAACTCTTGAATTACCTGCTCTGTAATCGCATCTAAAGCACTGGTTGGTTCATCTAAAATCAAAATTTCTGGATTTCTTACCAAAGCACGAGCAATCGCAATTCGTTGTTGTTGTCCTCCAGATAATTGAATCCCATCAGCACCGACAATTGTATCCAAACCTTGAGGTAATTTTGTGATAAATTCTAGAGCATTTGCCAGCCGTGCGGCTTCTACAATTTCTGCCTCAGTTGCTTTTGGTGTCCCATAGGCAATATTGTTGCGAATGGAGGTATTGAAAATAAATGTTTTTTGACTAACTATCGCCATTTTACGACGTAGTGAATCAATTTCTAATTCTCGCAAGTTCAGTCCATCGATCAGAATTTTCCCATCTATTGGCTCGTAAAATCTGGCTATTAAATCTGCTAAGGTACTTTTACCACCACCAGATGCACCCACTAAAGCGACCATTTTGCCTTTTTCAATGGTCAAGGTGATATCTTTAAGTACAAGTCTATGGGGTTCATAACCAAAATTTAGAGCTATTATTTCTATTACCCGCTGTAATCCCCAAAATTTAAGATGACCATTTTGAAAGTAAGTTTTATCCTCTGTTTTTAGGATATCTTTGAGATTTTCTACTGCTCCAGCTTGGGTACTTAAAAAAGCCATCACTCCATTCAAATCTTGAGTCATTGGCACAAGACGAAACAGTATAAAGAAGAAGGTCAATAATGAAGAAACCTTCATTAATCCTGTCACTATAGCCACAATAATCATTGAGATCAGAATCATAGTAGATAGGCTTTCAGCCAGAGGTTTAACTAGGAGAGAAATCCAATAAACACTCTTCCAAGTCTGAACTATATTGCCACTGGCTCGATAATATCGCTGTTTTTCAAATTCTTGAGTAGAACAAGTATGAACTGTGCGGATACCTTCGATAAACTCTAGCGCCCTTGAAGTAAAATTATCATTAGCTTTGGTAATGTCAAAACTACGTTCTCTAATTTTTTTATTTAGTGTTGATAGTCCTAGTGCTAAAAGACTGAATAGTAAAACGGAAACTATGGAAAGTTGCCATGACAACACAAATAATGAAATTGAATAAACAACTAGTGTTAAGCTTTTTGTGACTAAAAAAGCTATGCCTCCGAAAATTTGCCTGATTCTCTCCATTTCATTGGTAAGAGTATTAATCAATTCCCCAGAATTTTTCTTACCAAAATAACTAAGACTTTGAGCTGCCAATTGCCCAAAAATCCTTCTACGTAGATTATCTATTAAATTTATTTCACTGAACTGGATGCAAATCTGTCCTAGATAGTTCAAGGATGCACGCATACAGGTTGTAATTATGATTAACGCTGAAACGCGATATAATCGTTCATTTGCTGAAGCGTTAATTCCTAAAATAAAAATATCAAACCACTCAATTCCTGTTTTCAGAGGTTCAGCAGCAGGAGTAGTTAAGCTCTGCAGAAATACTAGTAGACAACCTAAGCCAAATCCCTCAAAACTAGCAGCACAAGCTGAGAGAACTATAGCTAAAGAGGCTATAAATCGAAAGTGTTGAAACTCTCGTAATATTAAATAATTATTCTGCCAAAAGTTCGTAGCTTGCAAAATTTTTAATGCTGATTTCGGTAATTTGAGATACATAAAATTGGGAACGGTCTTTTTCAGAATTAAGCACCAAAACTATAGTCGAAATATTAAGTAATCTACTTACATGGGAGCGCGGCGAATAAAACGTCCAACAGCAGAGCCAACAAGAATTTCAACTTGTTGCCATAGTAATTTTGGCGTTGAATATAATTGAATTGGTGTTTGGCTATACCGCCAATACAATTTATCAGTTATAGTTGGAGAACTACCTTGTAAAGCACTGATGATTATTTGCTTGCGCCAAGGTTTAATATTTGGTACAGTGGCGTGAGACATAATAGTACCACCAGGAACAAAATCCATTCCATCAGGTCCAACGGTACTTAAAGGATAATTGTTCAGCATTAATGCTAAGTTTAGATAAGTCTGATCTCCATAAAGATAGGGATATTGATGGAAAGTTTTATCCCCATAAAGATGCTCTAAATTTGCATATCCTGATATCTCAGCTACCTCTTCTAATTTCTGCCAAAGGGTCAGGATGGATTTATATTTTTTAGGGACGCCAATGAAGCCACTGTTGTAGTGATAATCTAATTCACGTTCACAAACAAAACCGTTATCTTCTGCAAATTCTTTCCATACTAGACGTTTCGGATGATTAGCAGGAACAAGATACCAAGAATCGCCGCAGATCGCAATTCCTCGGCTCACCCAATTTTCGTAGAAGTTCCAACTACATTTATTGACTATATCAGGATCGAAATAAAATAATGCCTCAGTATCTGGGCAATAATTTTCCCATAATTGACACATAAAATCAGGCTTGTAAAAACCTAAATGTTTACGAGTTTCTAGTTTGATAAACCGTACTGTACAACCTTCAGCTATAGGTAATTCTTGATAACCATTTCCTGCTTGCAGAGACTTAGCCCAACGTGGCAAATTACCACGGTATCCTGCCCAAAATATACCTCGAAAACCGTGGTGATATAAGGAATTTACTAATGCTCCTACACCATAGTGATAGTCTTTCTCAAATACTGTACAAATTGCTGTATCCATCACGTCTTTATATTTTAAATTACGTATATAATACCAAGGTTTAAATATCAAAACAGGAAATAATTCTCATGGAAATCGAAAATATACTAGTACCGCCGTGAATTCAAAATCCTTCTTTCAGAAGAGCTAAGCTGACAAAATAGTGCTTCCACCAGGCTACACCAACAAAATTCAAAATTTATACGGCGTTGGATTTGCAGTGATTTGGAATGGTTGGTTTATTTACGCCGTACTGTACTAGGATGAAAAAATCAATGATTTTACTAGTTTCTTCAGTGATGAGTTTGTAGAAATATAACTGGGTTATATTGAGTTTCTATTTGCCATGAATTGATAACTTATGGTAATGGATATGATTGTTCTGCCTCTTTTTCTAAACTTAGTTTGACTGCATCTTCTAAACACCAATAATGATATCCGATTAAACTAATTTCACCACGGATGACATTTAATAATTTAGGTAATTCATCTAGGCCATATTTACGCATCCACAATCCTAATCGCGTGCTATGGTTTTTTCTAGTTGTGCAAAATTTGATAGCTCGAAATAGTTTACCTTTTTCACCGATGCGCCACTCATAAGCAAAGATTATATCTGATGATTGAAGGCGCATGATGACAATTAATCCCAGGATTAAAGGACTAATTAATACTAGTAAAGTTAATGCTACAATCCAGTTGATTAGCCGTTGTATTAATCTCAATACTTGGTTACTTAATTTGGGAAATTGATGTTTAAGACGGATAGACAGGAATATAGGCTTATTAGCTTGGTGACAAGCATCTGCCCAGAAATGGAGTGCAGCACCACCTAGTTTGGGATCTATAGTTACTAAATTAACTGGGGAATGTTTTAAACACTCCACTAATAACTGTTCGTTATCTAGTGAAGGTAAATAAGGTTGTTTCAAATCACTAGGAGGCTTTATCAGTAGCTGGCCTCTACGCCATTGAAGTGTGCAGTATTGGATATGATAATTTTCGCGAGACTGGGCTATAGTAGTTTGAGCTTGTAACTTAGGAACTATTGAAGTTGTCATAGGTCTTGAGATTTGTAGAGTATAAAATTACTGAAGCGGTAAATAAGAGTTTAGATTTGCAGATTTATGTAGGTGTTAGGTGTAAAGATGTACTGAAAGGAATAATAGGAGTTCAGCCAACGGCAACTAAGATAAATGGAGAGTTAGGAAAGTTGGTATTTCTTTTAGGGATATGTAGAGGTGAATGTAGGGATATGTAGAGGTGAATGATCTCTTCAGACTACCACTACATCAATCTACTTTCAGCATCTATTACAAAACAGGTCTCATCCTAATTTTGAACGATTTAGTTTTGTCCTTAATCTCTAGAATATAGGAACGGACAGAAATAACTTATCCTACTACTAAACTCTTGATTAAATCTTTAAGTACTTAGGTTTTTCGGAAACTAATATGAAAATCTGATGAACTCCGGTGTTTTCCTAATCAGGATTTCTCAGTTAATTGAAAAAAATGAAATTAGGTTGCTTGGAACATATCCTTACGGGACACTTAGTCAACACGAAGTGTCCCTTAGACATAACCCAAAATTTATAAAACCTACACAGGTCCTTATTTACAAGTATTTGTTAGGTTTCACTATCGTTCTACCCAACCTACCAAAAAATTAGTACCATCGTGAATTCAAAATACTTCTTTCAGAGGACTTACGCTAACAAAATAGTGCTTCCAGCAGGATGCACCAACAAAATTTAAAATGTATACGGCATGAGCTTTATAGAGATTTGAAGTGGTGGGTTTATTTACGCTGTACTGTACTAGTTTTTCTGCTAACTGTTAACTTATTTCACCAGTTGCCTTTAACCAATAAGCATGGTCAGTAGAAATCATTGAGCTATTTTTCCACAAGTAGAAATCATTGAGCTATTTTTCCACAACTTGTTGTAATATCAATTGTGGTTGTTTGGCATAGGGTACATAAGTGCTATCAGAGTTAGATACTCCATTGGCTACAACTCCGATGAGATTTAACTTGCTCAACATTGCTGTAGCTTGAGCTAAATTATTGCGTGTTACTTTACCAATGCTTGCTACCATAACTACACTCCGACAAGATGAGGCTGTGAGCATAGCATCTACCATACCTATAACTGAGGGAGCATCTATGAGAACTAAATCATAGTTTTCTTCAAATACAGCCATCAATTCCATCATGCGTGGAGAACTCAAAAGATGAGCAGGATCTACAGGTATGGGGCCAGCAGTTAAAATGTCGATATAAGATGAGCCTGAGTATTGAAGCCCAATCTGATTAGGAAGGGTAGCATCACTGGCTAATAGGGTGGATAAACCTTGTTCATTAGGAAGGTTAAGTTGTTTGTGTAAGCTGGGGTCTCGGAGGTTGGCATCTATGAGCAGTACCTTTTTATGTAATCTGGCTGCACTCATAGCTAAACCTAATGTCAAAGCTGATTTACCATCATCTGGTAATGCTGATGTCACCATCAATGATTTTAAATCAGTGACGCTATTGAGGAGTTCTATGTTTTTGTAAATGAGATCCAGTGATTCCCAACGGGGTGGTGATTGTAAGACTTGAATTGTCCAAGGGGCAAGAACTTCCGGTTTACCAAATGGTAATTTGATGATTGATTCTTTAGGTTTTGCTGGTGGTAATTTCGGAGTTGTTCCCAATAATGGTAGGGTAATTTGTTTTTCTAATTCAGCAGTAGTATGTACAGAGTCATCAGATGTTTCTCTAATAAATGCGGCAATACCACCTAACATTAATCCTACTACGGCACCTAATAAGAGATTCTGCTGGAGATTGGGACCTAATTTTATGCCTAGTTGTGGTTCTTCTACCACTTCCCAATTAAATCCACCTTTGGACAGTTCCTGCCGCAACTGCTGTTCTGCTCTCAACAATTGCTCCATTCTTTCTCGACTAAATTGTAATTGGGGAAGGATGCGGTTGTAATAAGCTAAGAGAGAGGGAAAACGTTTGAGTTCCGATCGCAGTTCATTCTCTTTTACTGCTAAAGTTTGATCACGCGCACTTAATGCAACTATGTTAGTCTGATTTTCTACTAATTCCCCAGTCAAATTTAGGTCGATTTCCCCAAGTTGTCCTTGTTCGAGAAGATTTTCTCCAGAACTGAACACACTAGTGGACTGTCTACCTAAAGTTCTACTGACTTCTTTTTGCAAAAGTTCTTTTTGACTGTGGAGTTGTTCAGTCAGCTTCTGTACGTTGGGAGTATCATCCGTAAAACGTAAGCGTTCCTGTGCTAAAGCTAGTTCTGTTTTCTGAATTTCATTTAGTAAGCCCTGATACCGTATAGACTGACTCAAACGAGAAGAAACCAATGCATTTTGAGGAGAACGATTAAGTTGTTGCTGCAAAGACTTCTGCTTTGCTAAGGCTTCTTGATATTGAGAACGAGTTGTTTGTCTTTCTCTCTGAATAGTAGTTAAAGATTCTTCAATCGCTTTGGCTTGTAATTCTGGATCAATTAAATTTTGGTTTCTGCGAAATCGTTGGAGATTGGTTTCAGAAGCATTCACTTCGTCACTAGCTTTTCGCAACTGCTCTCGAATAACTTGCAGACCTTTTTGTAACCGTAAATCCTGTTGTTGTCTGTTATAATCTACATAGACTTGTCGAATAGCAGTTAAAACTTTTTGTGTTTTTTCTGGATTGCCATCGGTATAGTCCACTTGGAAAATTTTGGTGACAACATTATCCTCTTTAGTCCTGATTTGGGTTAAGACTAAGGATTTCTTCACTTCCTCTACAGTAATGCTTGGATATTCTAACTTGAGTTTATTAACTGCTTTTTGAATCAGTCCAGAACTTTGCATCAAATTAAGCTGTGTTGCCGTGTCTATCACAACGTTAGTGTCTGTAAACTGATTTTCTGCTGTATCTGCTCCTTCTTTTTTGCCTTGATAGTTAGGTTCTACCAACAGTTGCATTGTACTTTTAAAACTTGGCCTTGTCTTTAAAGTAATCATACCAGCAAGAGCAGTAGAGCTAAAAAAAACTAATAAAAACCAGGGGAATCTTCTGACAAATATAGTAAACATTTGTCCATAGTCTAGTTCTGTATCAGCTACTGAATTTATATGGGGATTTAGACTAGTTTGAACCACTTTAATTATCCTTATCCTTGTTGTGCAAGACGCTATATATAGCTTGTCAATACTTTTCTATTAAGGAAAAAATTTGAAGGAGTAAGAGAAAAATAAAAAACCTTTAATATTTCACTAAAAGAACTGATAAAATTCAGGGTCTTAAAGGAGTAATATTGGAAGGCTAGTTTTTTTCAGGGGTTCTTGATGACAAGTTAAATGAATGAGCAACGTACACCAGAAACCTGAACAAGAATTTGCTCAACTTTACTGAAAAATGCTTGTTCAGAAAAATTATTTACGGCATGATTACGAATATTCTCGTAGTTCCAAGATATTCCTCTAGCCTGTAATAATGCCCTTTGTAGAGAATCGGGTGTTTGTCTTTTAAAAAGAACTCCTGTTTTACCAGGTATCTGAGTATCTAATACCCCACCAGCACCATAGGCTATTACTGGAGTTCCACTAGCATTAGCTTCTACTGGAACTAATCCATAGTCTTCTAAGGCTGCAACAATAATGGACTTGGCTCTAGAAAATAAGTCTTTGCGTTGTCCATCACTAACGTGACCTAAGAATTGGATATTACCTAATGCCTTGGATTTTAACCGTTCTAGTTCGGGTCCCTCACCTGATATTAATAAATGCCACCCTAACCAGTTAAAAGCCTCAACTATTATATCAAGACGTTTATAACTTATCATCCGGGCAGATGCCAAGTAGTATTCATCTTTTGTATCTGAAAAAACAAAATTGCTGGTATCAATTGGATAGTTAATCACAATTGCTTGTTTACGATAAATTTGTTGAATACGATGGCCAACAACACTAGAGTTAGCAATGTAGAGGTCTGGTTCTTGAGAATATTCCAGGTCTACATTTCTCATCATTTGAAAGACTTTTTCAATTAAGGGAGCAAAATGGCGATAATCTCCATACTCCCGTAAATAAGTCTCTGTATCCCATAAAAACCGGGTAACATTATGGCAGAAACAAATATGGCGTGCTTGTGTTTTTTTTCTGACTGCTTTAGCAAAACTAGTGCTACTGCTGATAATTAAATCATAGTCTTGGAGATTTAAAGTCCGAAAGGCAGGAAAGTAGAGAGGAGCCATCAGGCGGAAATACTTTGCTGCACCGGGAATCTTCTGCAAAAAAGTTGTGTTAACCATACGCTCACCGAAATCAATACTTTTTTGCTGATCATATAAAGATGTGAAAATATCAGCTTCGGGGTAGCGTTTACAAAGCAATTCAAACACACGCTCTGCCCCACCGCGCTGGGTTAAGTAATCATGGACGAGAGCAATTTTCATGGATGATGCCTTATATTGCAATGTTGATTAAATTCTGGGTTGACTAGCAAGTATGTACAGATATGTTTATACCAGTCTACCTTCTGCACTAAACCCATCCTGAGGTGGTTGTATATATTTTAAATTTGGGACAGTGCCCTTGCAACATGTAAAGATATAGGATATTTCACTATGTGAAACTTGAATTTAGTCAAGTAAATTACCAATGCTAATAATTTACTTAAATATACATAAACCCTAGGTTAATACTATTAACTAAAAATTTTTGCTACCTGTTAATAAACATCAACGGTTGAATAGGAATATCAGGAAATATTTTAAGTATTTGCTCAAAATAAGCAAAATTACGCTTCGGATCGAGTGGAGGGGAAAAGGTGAAGAAAAAACCTTTCCCCAAATCAATTTACTAATTCCAGGTTATGAACCTATTGCGGTATAAAAACTACTTTGCAAGTACCAGGGTTTTTCTTGGTACAAAATAAGTTAGTTGTTCAGCACGGAGTTTATCACAAAGTCTACCTTCAGGTAATTCTACACAGTCGTAGGTGAGGACTTGATCTTTAGAAATATCATGCTTCAAAGTACATCCTTCTGCTATTCCCATTGGTAGTAAATTTTCTTGCTGGACAATTTCTGAGTTTTCGCATTGTCCATAGGTCATGTAATAACCAATGCCATCAAGAGTTTCTCCACCTTTGAGGTCAATTTTGGCAGTAGCGACGACATCGATAACAGGGCCTGCTATAGGTGAGAGAACAGCATCATGCAAGAGGACTGCACGGGCTACTGATAGGGGAACTTCAAAATGGCAGAGGTGATAGGGGGTGTAGAAGCTGTACAGGGGTCCTTCACCAAGTTTATAGAGGTTGAGATAATTGCGTTGTTTGGAGTCCTCGTGGGTAGCAAAGACAAACACTCCTGGGCCTGGTTTGGTGCCAACTACATAATCAACGATGCCACCTAATTCTTTGAGTTGGTCAACATCATACATTTTGGTCATTTCATCAACATGACCTTTGTAATTATATCCTAACATTCCTCGTTTTGCTACCTTCATACCTGTAGCATTAGCAACTATTGCTTGCTCAAAAGAAATTTTTGTCCCATCAGCAAAGCTTGTCACCATTGCGGGATTTTGACCCCAGTGTTGAGCAAAACTAGCTTGGGTGGTGGGGTTGCGATAGGGGTCTTGTAAGCCTTTGATGTTGCCACACAATAGGGGGGTTAAACCGATGCTTTTAACGAAGCGGTAAAGGTTCATTTCTACCCCTGGTTGGTCGCCATCGCAAGCTGTGAGGATGACTCCAGCACGGTCGGCGTGCAGTTTGAGGATCGGGCCAATAGTACCATCGAGTTCTGCATTCATTAAAATGATATGCTTTTGATGAGCGATCGCTCTCATTACCACATGAGCAGCATATTCAATTGTCCCTGTTACTTCAATAATTGCATCTATGCCATCAGCTTCACACACGAACATGGCATCTTCAGTGATTGCATATTTACCTTTAATCAGTGCATCTTCTAAATCAACTACACTAGAAATAACCTGAATATCCTCAATTCCTGCTTCTGAATAAGCTCGTTTGGCTGAGTCAATGTGACGGTTAGAAATAGCAACCAACTCCATCCCAGGAACAGAATTGATAATCTGATTAGCAATACCGCGACCCATAAAACCAGCACCAATCATTGCTACTTTTACAGGTTTACCTAATGCTGCACGGGCTTGTAAGGCTTTATCTACAATAATCATCATTAAACTCCTATTAAAATAGATTCTAGTAAAGGCCAATTCCGGTCTTTATCAGACATTTCAGTGGCAGCCAAAGGCCAAGAGATTTCTAAAAGTGGATCATTATAACGCAAACCACGCTCATAACCAGGAGTGTAAAATTCACCCACTTGATACATGACTTCAGCACCATCTGTTAAAGTTTGATAACCGTGAGCGAACATTTCTGGTACATATAAAGCCCGGCGATTTTCCGCAGTTAGTTCTACACTAATATGCGACAGATAAGTTGGAAATTCAGGACGCATATCCACAATTACGTCATAAATAGCTCCTTGAGTACAACGGACTAATTTAGTTTCTGCCGCTGGTAGAAGTTGGTAATGCATTCCTCGCAATGTACCTTTTATATGATTAAAAGAAAGGTTACATTGAGCAACCGTTGCCTTTAAGCTATGGTCAGTAAATTCCTGAGCACAGAAAGTCCTAGCAAAAAAACCACGCTGATCTGGTTTTTCTTCTAAGTCAATAATAAAAGCACCAGGGAGTTTAGTTTTTGTAAAAATCATAGTTTTTTAAGTAACAGTTTGCAGAAAATTACGTAAGAGTTCATGAGTCAGAATGGTTAAGAAATTGGTTAATTATCAAATAGTGTTTTTGGCGTTGGTCTAAAAAAGCTGACTGCTGATAGCTGTTCGCGTAGCGTGCCGTTAGGCATTAGCTGAATGCTAACAAAATTAGTTTTACAATTACTAATTATCTGTAAGTACTAGAAATGGTAACGATTGAACTACTATATATAGTATAGTAACCATTTCTTATGCTCTCAGGGACTTATTGTTTTTTGGGTTTGATAAAGGTATCATCATTGTATTGAGTACAAAGTTCTGGACGCTTTGGTGAATTAGATGTGTATGTGAAAAATAGTGTTGAACGTGCTTCGCTTCTCACAGTACCATGATGTAAAACATTTCTGGGATCTACAAAAATCACAGTTCCCGCTTTGCCTGGACAGTATTTCCAAGCTGATTTAGGAATAAAACTAATCATCTGTTGATCGTTAATTCCCAGAAAATTAGACTTCCAGAGTGCATAATTAATCCGGTAATAATTATACCAGTCTAAAAGATTAGCAGGTAAGGGTATATATTCAAAAGCACCGTGTTTTTCCGTCACATTATGTAAATAGATGATGACTTTAATCATGCGTCGGTCTTCAGCATCTTTATGCCACAACAGTGTTTGTAATTGCTGCTCATTCGGGAAGTCTTTCCGCATATGAACACCATGAAAAGCTATAGGTAATCCTATATAGTTTTCGACGATATTTTGTAGGCGTTCTTCAATTCCCCAGGTAAAAAACTCTGGCAAATCTGTAACTGTATAAATTTGGGGTAATTTATATCCTGATTGGATATTTATTGGACTTTTCATTATAGCTGCATAACTGTTAGCACGCTCTAACATTTGTGCAGTTGATGGTAAGTCTAAATTTTCCAAAGATGTGATGTAAATACCTTCCCCCTTTAGACTTTTGGCAATTAATTGATCTGTATTAGATAATATAGGCAATTTTTTTCTGTGCCTGAATAATGATATTTGATAAACTAGCTCAGAAATCAAGGTATTGATTTTGTCGTTAAGTTTGGCAATAGTCATATAAATTCTAGATTTCTCCCTTCTTATTCTTTACTACGACGGACAATTTGGTTAGATGTTGGCTGAAATTCTGCAATTCTCAATTCTGGAGAGGCCATAATTTCAAAAGCAGAAATAGTCACTAATGCTAAAAAAGGAACGACTGTTTTAATAGCAGAAACTGGCCATCTTCTCAACGCACCAAAGAAAACTCTCAAGTTAATCTCCCGAAAATTATGCAGCATCATCTTTCCAGAAAATTGCTTTGAATACCCATTTTCTTGCAGCTTTAAAATTACTTCTGGGATGTGTTTATATTGCATTAACAGCGCAGATTTTGGCTCCTTTTGCCAATAACTCACACCAACAATACATTCTAGATAAGTATCTCTAGTGACAATTATTTTACCATTAGCAGCACAATAGCCCGCCAAATATGCTAAAGATATCCAATTATTGATAGCATCTGGCCAAATTTGTAGAGCTCGTTTAACTAAGTCAGTACGATATATTGTAGCAGTGAGAAAAATGACTGCTCCCACACTTTTAGTAAAACAGTACTCAAAGATTGCTTTACCATCACCATCACCATTTTCAGTATCAGCATCAAACCAGCAATTACCACAAATTGTCGGTGGATGAACTGGTTCACCAGTTATTTTATTTCTACCGGAAAAATTGAGAAAAACCAATGATAAATCCTCGATTTTTCTTATTTTCTCTATTACATAACTTACTGCTCTTTCTTGAATGGGATCATCATCCCCAATTGTCCAAACATATTTTGTAGTTGCTGAACTTAAGCAATAAATAATATTTCTCATGACGCCTAAGTTTTCACTATTTCGATTAGATCTAAAAGTGATATTATTAAGAGTAAGTTGCCATTTCCGGATAATTTCTTGAGTGTTGTCACTCGAACAATTATCAGAAACTAATATCTCACATTCACATTCATATCCTTTGATAGCTTTAGAAAGCCACTCTAATTGTTGCTCAAGTGAATTTGCCCGATTATAAGTAGGAATAGCAATGGTCAATAATTTATTCATGGCTGATTAAATGAACCGTCGACATCTTAGATTTAGTATTTGATTCTTCATCCTATTTATTGGTTATTTTACTGAATAAGTAAGAAGATAAGTCAGAAGGCTACACCGACATATACTTACTAAACTGAAGTAGGGTATGATAATATTTATTGTCGTCGAAGTCTATCTTCTCAAAGCACCTAAAAATAGACTCGGATTGTTTTCTACAAAGTGATAGATAACTAATTTGTAGCAAAATATTTCCCTATAGCCTATTTCCACGAGTTTTACATAAATCATGGGTAAGTCTAAATAATGGATCCTAAGTCAGAGTTTTTCTCCAGGTGCAGAATTCATGCTGCAAGCATATTCTAAATAAACATATTTGGTAATTATTACACTTTCCTAATCAGCACAAAATGAAGTCCAACACACCTGGGATTCTCTTTTATTTACACTAGAGGTCCATGATTTTAAATCCTGTTGAACTGCTTGTGTTTTTTATACTTGAGCAGTCATAAAACCCAAACTACTAAAGTTCTCATGTAAATAATTTTCACTCAGAGGTTTACAATCAAATACGATTTCTTCATCTTCAACAGTAAAGCGGCATTCATGAGCTAGTTTACCACTTCCTACATAAAGCCAGGGGAAATTCAAAATTAATAATGCTAATTCTGCATAGTTTTTCAGGGTTTTGATTACATATCCTAAAGTCCTTTTCTGAATTGGATCATCATCACTAATTACCCAAACATACTCAGTTCTAGCAGATTGAAAGCAATGAGATATACTAGCTACTACACTAGTAGTACTAGTATCTTTGTTTTTGGTTCTAAATGAGGTTCGATCAAATATTGTCTGCCATTTATTAATGGTTACTTGAGTATTATCTGTGGAACAATTATCAGAGATAATTATTTCACATTCAGATGCAAAACCATTAATAGCTTTTACTAACCAAGAGATTTGTTGGTCTAAAAAGATGACGCGATTGAATGTAGGAATAGGAATTGTGAGTAATTTGTTCATCCTTGATACTGCTAGATTTGATAGCCAAATTTGATAGAACTAGTACCACCGTGAGTTCAGAATGCTTCTTTCAAAAGAGCTACGCTAATAAAATTCAAAGTGTATACGGCGTTAGCTCTTCAGAGATTTGTAATAGTTGGTTTATTTACCCCGTACTATACTAGCTTGTCAATGATGGCTTTCGGAACTCAATTATTTGATTCGGAAACTTCAATTACTGTGTTATCGCAACCTTAACTACTTTTTAGCCCAGAAGAAATTTTGATCAATTTGTTGAGTGCGAATCAGATACTCTAGCTGCTTTAATCTTGTGAATCCTCTAAACAAGAAAGTATCTTCATTCATGTCAATTTGACTGAATAAATCAAATAATTGTTTAGCGCCAGTTTGAGCATTCCAGTCACACTTAAATCCGGGTAGAATTGTGTTGATTTTCTCAAAAGACACTCGATAGCTACGATTGTCTGAACCGTTATTACCAAAGGTTAATTTACAACCAGGGAAAGTATCAGCAATAATTTCGGCCATTTCTTTAATGCGATAGTTATTCGCTGTATCTCCAACGTTAAAAACTTGATTGTGGACAAGATCTCTTGGTGCTTCCAAGGCACAAAGAATGGCCTTACAAATATCCAAAGCATGAACTAATGGCCGCCAAGGAGTACCATCACTGGTCATTTTAATTTCTCTGGTAGTCCATGCTAAACCAGATAGATTGTTTAAAACAATGTCAAATCGCATTCTTGGAGAAGCACCAAAAGCGGTAGCATTTCGCATGAATGTAGGAGAGAAATCATCATCAGCTAATGGTTGAATATCTCTTTCTACTAATGTTTTGCATTCTGCGTAAGCTGTTTGCGGATTAACAGGTGATTCTTCTGTGACATCACCTTCACTGGCAACACCATAAACACTGCAAGAAGACATATAAAGAAAGCGACGTACCCCCATTGTTTTCGCTAATTCAGCTAGACGAACAGAACCTAAATGATTAATTTCATAGGTAATGTGAGGTGCTAATTGTCCAGCGGGATCATTGGAAAGTTCCGCCATGTGAACTATTGCGTCCACACCTTCTAAATCTTCAGGAAGAATATTACGAATATCTTTGTTGAGGGTTCTAGGTGTGATGTTAGTTTCGTTATATAGCCAACCAACTTTATAAAAACCTGTGTCTAGTCCGCTTACTTCGTGACCTTTGGTAATTAATAAAGAAGTTAGTAAAGAACCAAGATATCCTTCTGTTCCTGTGACTAATATTTTCATAGTTTCTAAATGTTTTGAGGTATGAAGTTACTTTTGGTTTCAGATGTAGAGCATGACTAATTAACCGCAAATTAATATAGATTAATGCGGATGTAATTTTCCACAAATTCCCATTCTAAATTTGGTTTAGGCTACTAAGCTTTGTAAATGAGACTATTGCGGTATTTGAGTGACAATCGCTTTACCAATTTCTAGAGAAGATGTGGCTGCGGGAGAGGGTGCATTGCAAACATGAATGGAGTTATCACCTTGGATAATTAGAAAATCGTCTACCAATGAGCCATTATTCATTAGTGCTTGGGCGCGAACTCCTGCATGGGTTGGGACTAAATCTTTTGCTTGAACTTCGGGAATTAGTTTTTGCAAACTTCTGACAAAGGCAGCTTTACTAAAGGAACGAATAATTTCCTGAATGCCTTCGTTAGCGTGTTTGGCGGCTAGTTTCCAGAATCCAGGATAGGTGATCACTTCAGCAAAATCTCGCAGGTCAAAATCGGTTTTTTTGTAACCTTCGCGTTTCAGACTGAGAACTGCATTTGGCCCTGCGTGAACGCTATTATCAATCATGCGGGTGAAGTGAACACCCAAAAAGGGAAAGTCCGGGTTAGGAACTGGGTAAATCAAGGTTTTGACGAGATAGCATTTTGGGGGTGTGAGTTCGTAGTATTCACCACGGAAGGGGACGATTTTTGCCTGGGGATTTGCTTTACCTAATTTTGCAATGCGATCACTATGCAATCCGGCACAATTGATCACAAATTTAGTTTTAAAATTACCATTGTTAGTATCAATTACTTGCTCTTTACCTCTTTGGAAGATTTGGTTAACTTTAGTATTGAGGCGTAAATCTCCCCCTTGTTTTTGAATAATTTCAGCGTATTTTAAACAAACTTGTTTGTAATTAACAATACCTGTAGATAATACGCGAATTCCACCTACACAACTAACATAAGGCTCAATTTCTTTAACTTCTTCGGGACTAATTCTTTGCACTGCTATGCCGTTATCTAAACCTCGTTTGTAGAGGTTCTCTAAACGTGGTAGTTCTTGTGCTTCTGTGGCCACAATCACTTTACCACAAAGGTCATGCTCAATACCATACTTTTGGCAGAATTCAAGCATTGAACGACTGCCGTCACGGCAGAATTGAGCTTTAAAGCTGCCTGGTTTGTAGTAAATTCCCGAATGAATTACGCCGCTATTATTACCTGTTTGGTGAAATGCCCATTGACTTTCTTTTTCTAATACTAAAATCTCGGCATGGGGATAGCGATCTCCTAAAACCATCGCTGTAGAAAGTCCAACTATCCCCCCACCAATAATCGCAAAATCATACATTAGTAATTTTTCCTCAATCCAAAATCTAAGTTCTAAAATCTAGTATTGTCAGTACTTATGTGACTCGCATATTAGTATGGTATATCAGGTGTTGATAATCTGTTGATATTAGCCAATTTATTAGGTATGAATTACCCTACGACTTGATTGTGACAATTGCAGCAATCCTAATTGTTATTACCACACTTTCCAAGGTGCTTGATCATTTTGCCATAGCCCTTCTAGGTATTGTTTATCTCTTAAAGTATCCATTGGTTGCCAAAACCCATTATGTCTAAAAGCTGAAAGTTGTTCCATATCAGCTAATTTTTCCAATGGCTCTTTTTCCCAAACGCTAGATTCATCAGTAATGAAGTTAATCACCTCAGGTTCAAGCACAAAATAACCGCCATTAATCCATGCACCGTCGCCTTCAGGTTTTTCTCTAAAACTAGTAATTCTAGTTTGCTCTTGTCCTAGAGAAATTGCACCAAACCTTCCTACTGGTTGGACTGCACTTAATGTTGCTAAGGTTTTTTGTTCTTTATGAAATTTTATGAGTTCGGTGATATTTAAATCACTAACACCATCGCCATAAGTAAAGCAAAAAGTGTCATTACCAATATGTTCTCTGACTTTTTTTAAACGTCCACCTGTCATCGTATTATCACCTGTATTAACTAAGGTAACTCGCCAGGGTTCAGCATATCCAGAATGTATACTCATCTGGTTAAAGCGCATATCAAAAGTTACATCTGACATATATAAGAAGTAGTTAGCAAAATACTCCTTAATGATGTAACCTTTGTACCCGCAACAGATGATAAATTCATTAATACCATGAGCTGAATATATCTTCATTATATGCCAGAGAATTGGCTTACCTCCAATCTCAACCATCGGCTTCGGCCTGATACTGGTTTCTTCACTGAGGCGTGTACCCAGTCCGCCAGCCAAAATCACTGCTTTCATGCAATCACCTTAAAGATTTATTTTATTTAGGTTATTATTTGAGTTTTTAGGGATGAGGAGGATGCACAACAAATAGAGAAACAATCTAGATAAAACATCAATTTCTATACAGTTCTCTCTATGACTAACCTACAAATAATCTAACTGGAAACTGCTGAAAAATTATGAAGAATTAGTAAATTTAAGATATTTTATATGTAAAAAATTTATGAATATAAGTGACTATATCTCAGATATATACATTTATTAAAGTTTATTAAACATAATATAAATACCCTCTGATATTAACTATCTTGAGAGGGATACTTTGTAAGTATTTAAGGTTTGCTGCAAGAATTTCTTCGTGATAGCGTAGTGTGGGGTTAGCCATGAAATAGGAGTTGGAAATAAGTCAGAATAGTCTCGAATCTGAAAAAGTGCTTGATTGTTATCTGTTACCTACTATATCACGGTTGAATTTGGTTAAAACTTGTGGAACTTTGGAATAAAGTATCACACTTTTTAGAGATAATAACACAAATATTACTGAGAGCTTGCTGGTAGTTATCCATATCCTCATCTTCAAGGTAAATCTGAGCAGATTTCTCTAAATCTTCAATGGCTTGAGCATGGTTTAGTTGGACTGTATTTTCACCGTATTGTGCTAGTTCATAATGAACCATACCCCTTTTGAGGTAAACTTTAGCCATGCGTGGATTGATATTTATTGCTTCGGTAAAATCTACAATTGCCTGTTTATATTCTTTAGCATAATTACTGCTATATTGGGCAAATTGATAACGGGTAAGACCACGCTGAAAATAAGCTTCTGCTTTATAAGTATTGAGTTTAATCGCCTCAGTAAAATCTGCAATAGATTTTTGGTATTCTTGTTGATAATTACTGCTATATTTAGCTATTTGAGAACGCACAATACCGCGTCTAATATAAGCTTCAGTATCACGTACATTAATGTTAATAGCAGTATTAAAATTGTTGATAGCTTTTTGATATTCCTGTTCGGGATCACTACTATAATCAGCCAGCATATAATAAGCATTACCTCTATTGACTAATGCTTTGACTTCCTGGGGATTGATTTTTAGCGCCTGGTTATAGTCTGCTAATGCTCCTTCATAATCGTTCAAATTATAGCGGGCATTGCCTCTATTGATATAAAATTTAGGGAAAGTAGATTCTTTTTTAATTCCTTGGGTAAAATTTTCGATTGCTTGTTCATAGTCTCGCTTTTTATAAGCTTCATTACCCCGGTCATAGTAATCAATAAAGGTGAGATTATCAGTTTGAATACTATTATTTTCTAAGCGAGATATTAAGTATTGTTGGGTATAAAGATTTTGGGAAAGAAAAGGACGAGTGAATTTAATCATTATGTCCAAATATCCCAACAACCCAAAACCTAATAAGCAAAAAATAACAGTATAAAATCTTGTTTTATTTGCTTTCTTGGCTGGCTGATAAGCAGAAAGATTAGGAGTAAATATTGGTTGCCAATGATGTAGAGGAGATGGAGAAATAGCTGGCTTGCGTATACGAGGAGTTGGGAGGTGGTACTTTTTAGACTTGCGACGTGGTTTGAGATGTTCTCCAGAAGCGATCGCCTCCAGTGATGGAAAAGGATCACGTCCACCTAATTGCGAAGCACGTTCACACCAAGGACATTTATTCAGGTGATTATGGTAAAGATGCTGTGGGTTTAGAGAACAAGTTACAAGACTCTCCTCAGCCTCTGTGATCACAGATAACCAGGTTTGAGCCGTAGGACGCAATTGAGGACTTTTGTGACCATCTTCAAAACAACGCACAAACAGTTCCTGTAAACTGGGATGAAGCATCTGCCAAGCAGGTGCAATAGGAGTAGGTAAATAGGGAACCTTTTGCTTTTGACTGTAAGTAAAATGACCAGCAACTATTCTGGCTTCATAAGCTGGTGGATCAAATAGACCTTGAAAAATTCCAGAAAATGGGTGAGTACCTTCCATTAATAATTGAAATATTAGCACTGCTAACCCAAATAAGTCATGATGACTTTCCCGATCATAGTCAGCAAAAGTTTTATTCTGTAATTCTGAAGGTGTATACTCCGGTTTACCTACTGAACAACGATAGACAATATTTTGCTCTGGATCACGTACTTGAAATGAATCTGTATCTACTAAGGTGATTAATGCAGTATTACTCACCAGAATATTTGATTCATTTACGTCCCCAACACAGTATTGGCTGGCGTGCAGAGCGGCAAAAGCGGCCGATAGATTGCGAGCAGTACGCAATAAATATTGATAATTAAATAATGGGAAATTTTGACGGCGGTTTCCGGGATTGTAAAAATCCATAATCGGCCGCATTCCCCGAATGCGCGGCATTAAAAATCCAATGATACTACCGCTACCATCCACAGCTTCCAACAATTCCTTTGGCCAAGCTATGGAAATATGCCCCAAATTAGCTGTAGGGTTTTCGGGGGGATTAGCTATCATGGCCTGAAGTTTTTGAGCATAGGTATCAATTGGCTTGTGATAAATTTTTGCCACTAAATTTTCATCTGATGGCACTGTATAGACACAAGCTTCACCGCCACGCCCCAAACTAACAGTGAGATTGAGAGTTTCTTGCTTGGGAAGACAACGTAGTACCTGCATGGTGGGATATGTGCTTAAGAATGGTGATTAAAATTAGTCAACAGTCACGAAAATAGGGAACAGGATGTGATTTTTGGTGTTTATTCCTTTTGTAACGAGGGGGTTAAATACTTGTGACTGCGTTGTTTTTACCTTCAGGGCTTTCTTAATGCTGCTATAACCAAGGTCAAATCATCATCAGTCCTTTGGGTAATGCGCTCTGAACATAAAAACTTGACCAACTGTTCTTTGGCTATAGTCTTATCCTCAGTATTGGCTACAAAATCGAATAAAGGAAAAAAGAACGGTTTGTGCGGTTCACCCACTAGCATATTCAATGCTAGCATTTGTAGTCCATCGGTAAGAACACTAAGATTAACTATTTCTTGCCGCAATATTCTGAATTGTGCCGTATCTAAGGCATCAGGTGAAGTTAAAAATGTGGTTTCATTAATATACTCACCGCTGCTAGGAATGGTCAGTGCTATTAGATTGCCTCTACTATCCTTAGCTACGGCTAAACCATCACCGATTTGGGCTACTGCTACAACTTTTGGTGTGGCGATTGCAATAATTAAGGTAGTAGCTAAATCATGGGGCTGATACTTATACAAGTCTGCCTCATCTTCTACTGCTTTTTTGGCTGCTAACATGGCATCAGTTAGCAAATCACGCAAAAAAGCATCCTCAGCAAAGGTGTTATGGCTAATGTCACTGTGTGAGATATATTCTGTGGCTGTCTCTACAGCAATCATCGCTCCCATTTTTCCCAATGTTGCAGAACCTGCCCCATCTGCTGCTGCTATCAGCAATACATTATTTGCTAATATTTCCCAATGATGAGCGTCCTGACATAACTGCTGGTTTTTAATGTGGCTCGTACCACATACAGATGCGGATACTATCCGCCATTTAGGAATCTGTTTTGGTATGTTCATAAACTTGTTGTTAACAGCTAAGTAGCTGTAATTTTGATTAACCGAACAGCACATAGTCAGGAGTTATCATTTCTACCTGTTCCCTATTTCCTGCTATAATTGATAACTCCTAAACGGATCCCCAACCAATTGGTGGTAGTGCTACTTGCTCATCTACTTTGGAATGAGAGACGGCTGACATACTGGCTGAGAGCCAAACAAACATTTCAATAAAGTTTAATCCTTGGAGTTTGAGAGGAGTACGCACGGCTATTTGATTTAAACGGGTCATATTCGCATCCTCTACTCCTACCGTGAAAAAGGCAACTCGTTTATTCGCTTCATCTCCTTGTAGACGCTGTACAGCTTGCTCAATCACATTATCTAGCTCACCTTGCGGCTCACCATCTGTAATCATAAATACCCAAGGACGGTAATAAGTAATCCCATTGGTACGATACTGGGATTTACGTTCTTGAATTACTTCTAAAGATTTATTAATTCCAGCCCCCATTCTTGTTAGCCCTTGGGCCGTTAGAATAGGTGGGTTGAATTGGTCTGCGGTTACAAAATCTTGCACCACATTAACATGACTATCAAATGTGATAATTGCTACTTCTACCCTTCTAGCTGCCAAGGAATTTTTTACTAGTTCATCCTTAAAAGTTAGCAGACCCTGATTTAAAGCCTCAATTCGTTCTCCCTGCATTGAGCCAGATGTGTCTAGCAATAGCACACACGGACAACGTGGTTCTGGATTTTCTGCGAACTCTACGACTTCATCTAATTTTAGTGTGTCCAGCATAACCTTTTGTGTTATGTTATAATCCAACGTTTTAATTTCCTTTTCTCAAAGTATATAGTTTCCTAGACTAGTACGATTAGAACTATGGTATTTTGCTCTATATCGCTTAAATTTCATTAATTCAATTATTCTCACCGAATTCTCTATTTCAGGAAACTTGAATAACCATCTACTTTAGTAGAAGTGAATGATTAGGAGGTATGAACACTACTTATTGTAGTGAATCTACCATAATTTATTTTCAACAAATTAAGAATATAATAATCAATATATACATTTACATAAAGAAAAATTTTAAAGATTTTATGTGGAAAATTTCTTGATTTAAGACCTCTAAGTAATCATAATTAGGTGGGTAACTTGCTGATTATTACCATGTAAAAATGAAAACTATTCCTCGCTTTCATATGACATAATATTTACCAATATATTAGGTTGATAGAGAAATATATGAAGGAGTAAGTATTCAGCTATTAGCAGTCAGCTTTCTCAGGCCAACACCCGCCAACAATCCTTACTTGATAATTAACCAATTTGTCAAACATTCTGACTCCTGACTCCTGAATTCTTACAGAAGGAAACACAATACTTAACCCCAAAATTCCTCTTTCTCAATAGAAAATTAAGTTCTTAGAGAAAACTGTAAAAATATGAATAATACTGGCACATTTAGCAAACTATCTCCTGAACGTCTATTAAGACAGTTAACTAATTCCTCTGATACTACTTGTTTACAGGTTTCGTACAACTCCGTGCTGTGGTTAATATACTTAGACCAAGGTAAAATCATTTATGCTACCCATTCAGTAGAACCTTTCGACAGATTAGAACGACATATACATCGTCTGAATCAGCAAATTCCTCCACTAACTAATGAAGTTCGTGTACAATTACGGTTGACTTTTCAACCTGATTGGCAAACTCAGTTAAGCAAACCTGAGTATGATTTACTTAGTCAACCGCCAGAATATCAAGGAATTCACTGGCTAGTGACGCAAAAACATTTACCTTCTCACCAAGCAGCATTACTAATTCAAGAGTTAGTAAAAGAAGTAATTGAATCATTTATGTTGATAAGAGAACCAACTTATGTATTAACAGAACCAGTAAGGAGCCTTCCTAAAATTTGCAAGTTGGATACAGAGAATATTATAGACGGTTGCGAAAAGCGGTTACAAAGTTGGCAATCCTGCGCTCCACAAATATCTTCTCCCTATCAGCGTCCATACTTGTTGATTAACAGCAGGTTTTATAACAAAAAACTACCAGAATTACAGCAAAGTATCACAACTTGCATGAAGGGCTTTAGCCTGCGTCATTTAGCTGTAATTATGAATCTGGATGAAGTAGAACTGGCTCGAACTTTATACCCCTATATACTTCAGGGTTCGATTATTCTCCATGAACCAGACCCTCCATTTGATAAGTTACCGAGGACTTTTGAAGATGTTTCCATATCTTCTACATATAGTACACGAGTAATTAATTCTGATGTAGAAGCGTTAGCAGATGATAATCCTGCTGTAGGAAACTATGTACCTGAAATTTCTACTTTACCAACAGAGAAACATGAGCAATTAAACATACTAAATAACATAGAGCCTGAACAGAAAACGGTAAATACGGCTACTATAATTCCTAAGAAAATCTACAAAATTATTTCTGTAGATGATAGTCCAACCATTCTGAAGGAAATCAGCCGTTGTTTAGAAGGTGAAAATGTTGCGGTAGTCACGATTAATGATCCAATCAAAGCAGTTATGTCTATTATTAGACATAAACCGGATTTAATTTTGTTGGATCTCAATATGGCAGGAATTGATGGTTATGAATTATGTAAAATAATCCGTAATAATTCGATGTTTAAGGAAATACCCATTATTTTCGTTACAGTAAGTAAGGGAATTGTTGATAAAGTAAAAGCCCGAATGGTCGGAGCATCTGGTTATTTAACTAAACCTTTCACTCGTACTGAGTTGCTAAAAACGATTTTTATGCATTTGGCATAATTAACTAATGTACTATCAGAATCATAACTTATAGAACTCAAGGATTAACAAGATGAAATTTAGGATTTGAACTCTAATTTAACTCTAGAAAACCAGATACGGCAGAAGTCAGGAGTTAGGAGTAAAATTTTCTTACTGTCTTGGTTTCAATTTAGATTCTTTACCTCATTGATCTGCAACCTGCTGTAAGATCTAACTTTATGAAGTTTGAATTCTGTTGATGTAGCCTGTTTTATTCCCTATTTTGAATAGGTATAATTACCTGTGGCACAAGTTGTATTAGAAAACGTTTATAAAAGTTTTCCTCCTCGTAAGCGGGAAGGTGTGACTACACAGATGTCATTACCAGGAAAGGAAGGTGCAGATAATATTAATGTCCTACGGCGAATTAATTTAACCATTGCAGATGGTGAATTTATGGTGCTGGTGGGACCTTCTGGTTGCGGTAAAAGTACCTTGCTCCGGTTAATAGCAGGGTTAGAGGTGATAACTGGGGGTAATATCTGGGTGGGCGATAGCGAAGCTGACCAAGGGTATCGCTTGATTAATGATTTACCTCCCAAAGAACGTGACATCGCCATGGTGTTCCAAAATTATGCTCTCTATCCCCACATGACAGTTTATGAAAACATTGCTTTTGGCTTGCGTCGTCGATTTCGAAATAGAGAAACAGTTTCTTCCCCCTTGCTACGTCAGTGGGGAGAAAATCTACTCGTGGGAATGACCAGAAAATTACCAAAAAGACTGCGTTATCTTTCTCCAAAAGAACGAACTGTAGAACAACAAGTGTGGAATGTTGCCAATTTATTACAAATTGAAACTTTATTAAATCACTTACCTAAACAGTTATCTGGAGGACAAAGACAACGGGTAGCATTAGGAAGGGCGATCGCCCGGAATCCTCAAGTATTTTTAATGGATGAACCATTATCAAACTTAGATGCTAAATTACGGGCTGAAACTCGCGCCCAAATCGTCAAATTGCAGCGTCAGTTGGGAACAACAACGATTTACGTCACCCATGATCAAACTGAAGCAATGACAATGGGTGATCGAATTGCAATCATGTCTGGAGGCCAAATCCAGCAAGTTGCACCACCATTAGAACTTTATAACTACCCTGCTAACCGCTTTGTAGCTGAATTTATTGGTTCACCACCAATGAATTTTATACCGGTAGAATTTCACGCACCTTTATTAATTACCCATCTTAACTTTCGTTTCACCCTTCCAGAAATGTGGGGAAAACTCTTACAAAAATATGATGGAAAAACTCTAATTTTAGGTATTCGTCCAGAACATTTAACTTTGAGTGTACCTGCAACCAAAAATTTACCAATCAAAGTAGATTTGGTAGAAAATTTAGGAAATGATAGTTTTTTATCTGTCAGGATTTTTGATCCTGAATCATCAAGTGCAGAAGGTCAATCTTTGCAAGTGCGAGTTCCCCCGGATCGATTCATTAGTCTGGGTGAAAAACTGTGGTTATCATTTATTCCTGAAAAAATTCACTTTTTTGATCGAGAAACCGAGTTAGCAATAAGCTAATATATTTTAGCTAATACATCAATCACGAGTCAGGAGTCAGGAGTAAAACTCTCTTGCTATCTAGGTTTCAATTTAGATTCTGTACGTCATTGATCTGCAATCTGCTGTATAGCAGTGAAACTGCATGTCGATGCGGGTTATGCTCTAAGAGAACTCTACAAAAAGAAATACCCAATGTCATTCTGTTAACAAAGCCTCGTGTACGCTATACCGAAAAAAGTGTAGTGAAGAATCTTCCGAAATGCTTGCTACACATGACTATAGCTTGCTTGACGACTTAGAAGTCATATACCAGGCTTCGCGTTCACGCAGTGTCCCGAAGGAATACAGCATGACAATACAGGATCATTTATTTTGTCGCTTACTCCAACATGGTTTTGGATTTATTATACGGATAAATCTGGGGGCTAGTACCATCAAGGAATTATGATTCGTTATGTAAACGAAGCCTTCCCAGAAAGTGGTAGACTGATTTTTTTTATAAATCTCACTTCTCCCAGGAATGGGAGTGATTTAGGTTTTATAAATTTTGCCAGGCAGTACCTTTATAACCATATTCAAAAATGTCTGGGTGCAAAATTTCTGCTAATATTTCAACAGAATCTACTAGGCGTGGACCGGGACGGTTAAAGTAAGCATTACCATCTGTGATGTAGACTCTACCAGCTTTGAATGCGTGTAATTCTTCCCACTCTGGAAGTTGAGTTAACATTTTTGCTTCTTGGTGAGTTCGTTGTAAATTAAAGCAACAGGGCATAAAAATGATTACATCGGGATTACTCGCAATTAATGTGTCCCAGCTTAAATGTGCTGAAGGTTGACCGATACCGCTAAATAATGTCTGTCCACCAGCAAGATGAATCAGTTCAGGAATCCACTTAGCAGCAACCATCAAAGGAGCAGTCGATTTGATACAAGTAACTGTAGGCATTTCTGTGATCGAAAGTCCTTGAATTTTACTATTGCAAATTTTCACACGAGCTTCTAAATTCTCTAGTAATTCTACGGAATTAATCCCAAATGTTTGACCGACTCGTTCAATATCTCCCCATACATCCCGTAGTGTGTTGGGTTGTAAAGAAATTATTTGGGGTGTGGTGTGGGTCAGTTGGGCAACAGCTTTTTCTACTTCTGGTAAACTAATAGCACAAACATCACACTGGTCTTGAGTGAGAATGTGGGTAGGTTGCAATCGTTCTAAAACATCAAGTTTAATTTTGTAGATACTCAGAGCAGATAGCAATATATTATTGACTTCATTGTGAATAGAACTGCTATCAGCACTACCATTCAAATGTGCTTGCGTACAAACTGGCAGGTGAGATATTTCTGGAGGATAGTCACATCCATGTGATCGACCCACAATAGCATATTGTAAACCCAGAGTAGCAGCTATTTCTGTGGCACTAGGAATTAACGAGACAATTCTTATATTTTTATCTGTCATAGTTCCACCTCCTGGGATAGGAGTTTAGAAGTCATCCTCTAACAGGATTTTGGATTTTGGATTGATTCCACGGATAAATCGGGGAGCTTATACTATTAGGGAATTATTGGTCACAGAGGCCTCGAGTTAAAAACAGAAGGAGTTTTCTACTTTTCTCAATAGGCATTCCATTCTCATAGTTACATAGTTTCAGTGGGAAAATATCTATCTTGAGGATGTTACGACTCCGAATCTCTACACCTATACACAAAAATTTTATAAAATCAGCATAAATAAAATTTATATCCTTTATCTGTGATCGCCTTTAGTAGGGTTGCTACACTAGTATCAATATAAGTAAGTAGGCGTTCAAAATTGTAGTTATTACAAGGTAAAAGGCAAGAGTAAAGAGGTCTTCAGGCTAGTTTACATGTTGTTATATACTTTTGGTTTTTTTCACGTCGTTCTAGTTATAAATTCACCAAATAATTACTGTAGGAAACAGGGAATAGGCTGGAGAGTTTCTTGCTATAAGGCTTTGTTCCTAGATTTTGTACATCCTTTATCTATAATCTGCTATAAATTCTTAATGAGCAGTGCAACTAATTTGTTATTCTTACTATTTGGAAAAAGTGAGTAAGAAATGGCAGTTAACTCTGGAAATTTCTAGGGATTAGGAGACTTTGTAACCAAATGGGAAATCCCCTAAGAAGGACAATCTTAGACTTTTTGTCATTATTTTGAACCACCTTATGATCCATAAGAAACATTAGCAGAACTAGGTTACTCATTAAATGAAAAACATACACTCCTCCCTCACACATCCAACTCATTAGAAAGGATTATCGAAGTCAAAAGTAAAACAACATCCGTCTTACCATTGGTAAGTTTAAAAAATGAAACTCCGAGACGAGAAGCCTTATTTTTACCTCTATTGTTAGAAGTAATTACCCATTGTCAATTTCAGTTAGAAATTGAGTATACAGTTAATATAAATAATTGGTTAAACGTAAACTTAGATTATTTACTACGTTCTCACCAGAATTTATTAGTAATTAAGGCTGAAAATGATGACTCGAGCAGAGGATTTACGCAACTAGCTGTAGAGTTAATAGCTTTATCGGCGGGAATCGGAGAAAATAAATCTATGTTTTATGCTCCAATAACTAGCGGAGAAGTTCAGTGTTCTGGTAAATTAGAACGTCAACAAAAACAAATTGCTCTAGATATCACACTTTCTACTATACCAGATAATTTTGAAGAAATTACTCACATATTTAGTTGGAATTTTGGAGGCAGAATAACTATCGATAGGTATTACTTAGTGCCGGTAATTCAGGAATTATCTCTACTTTGGTTCGGTTTTTTGTAAGTTCTGTGAACTTTAGAAAATTTATCCAGGAGTGAGTTGCTAAGAGGGAATTACCGTTGAAGATATATGTTCATTTCCCTTGAATATCATATTCTGATACTTTCCTTCTAGCCACTGACAAAATGGTAAGGATTCAGGTCGAAGCTAGAGGGATTAAAGAAGGTGTCTGCAAAGCATAGTTAACCATCCTTTTGATAGGTTGGTCACAAAACTCAATTAGAGATAGTGTTTGAGGGCGACAAGTTTGTATGACCGCCAATAAATTGGCAGTATGTTGGAATCTCTCCATAGAAAGAGAAGCACCACAGACTTTTCCTTTTGTCAGTGCTAAAGGTAACCTTAGTTTAGCTAAATAATTATCAAGGTCTATTGTGTCAGGAACGAATGGAAGATTCAACTGTTGGTTGAAACTAGGATGCCCAAGTCAAGAATTCATC
>CAKZGI010000293.1 GCA_936914905.1 uncultured Trichormus sp.
AAGAGCAAAAAGGCAAGCCTTCTGACCAAAAAGGTAATTTCCTTGACATTGTTGAAGTTCAAACTCAACATCTAAGTAATTGTTCATGTTCTTTTCCTGAGCATTTACTAGGTCCACATGATTTGCTCCGAACTATTGGTCAAATCAATGGATCCCTAGTGAATTACTTGTTTGATACTGGTAGCTCACACAATTTTATTGACGATCATTTGGTACAGATGTTAGGACTTCGAACAAATATAAGTGATCATACTTATAGAGTTCACCTAGCGGATGGAGGATTACAATACATCAACGGTGCAATTCATCAATTGCTTATCCGCATAAACTCTTATACAGAAAAGCTTGATTTCCATGTGATGAAATTGAGATCCGCTGATGTAATACTAGGGTATCCCTGGTTTTATAATAAAAATTCCTCTTTATCCATTGATTGGGTTAACCACTCAATTACATTTGTACTAGAGGGTATTTCGCACTTTATTCAATGTTCAAAAGTTCCGTCCAAATCTATTGTTCCTTTAACATCTTTAATTGAGTATCAGAGTTGTTCCTTTTATTGTTGTGTAGTTGATCCCGCAATTCAATATTATAATTTTAATATTGATGCGAATCAATTATCTTATCATGAGCAACATCTACTCAATTTAATCACAAATGATTTTAAAGATGTTTTTCCTAAGGAATTACCACCTGGATTACCACCTATGCGTAATGTTGACCATAAAATTGATCTCATACCAGGTGCTGCTCCAGTGAGCATTCCACCTTATCGACTTAGTCGACTTGAAGAGGATGAGATCGCCACTCAACTTAAGGATTACTTAAGGATGGGTCACATTCGACATAGTAAATCTCCTTGGGGAGCTCCAGTTATCCTTGTAAAGAAAAAGGATGGAACTTGGCGAATGTGTGTTAACTACCGCCGTTTGAATAAAATGACTATTAGAAATTCATACCCTCTGCCACGTGCTGATGATTTGATAGATCGTTTGCATGCTGCTCGTTATTTTACCAAAATTGATCTTAGGACTGGCTACCATCAAATAAGGATTGCTGAGGAAGATATCCCTAAGACTGCATTTCGTACGCGCTATGGCCATTATGAATTTTTAGTCATGCCATTTGGACTGACTAATGCCCCGGCCACATTTCAACAAGAAATGAATGACACATTCCGTGATCAACTTGGTCACTTCGTCGTCGTTTTCTTGGATGATATTCTCATTTATAGCCGTACTTTGGATGAACATTATAAACATGTTCGGTTTGTACTGCAAACTTTGCGGGACAAACAATTTTATGCCAAATTATCGAAATGTGAGTTTTTCAAAAGGTCAATTACTTATTTAGGACACTTGATTACAGACCAAGGTGTTCAAATAGACCCTTCTCGAATAGAGAAAGTAAAACTTTGGCCTGTCCCTCGTAATGTCCGAGAACTTCGCTCATTCCTTGGTTTTGTTAGTTTCTTGCGAAAATCTGTTCATCACTTTTCGCAATTAACTACACCGTTTACTGATCTTTTAAAAGGTCAAAAACATAAATCCACAAAACCAATTCCTTGGAATGATCATTTACAAGAATGTTTTAACATTCTCAAGGAACATGTTTGTACTGCTCCTACACTTACCTTGCCTGACCCATCAAAACCTTTTGAGGTTGAAACCGATGCTAGCGATTATGCAGTTGGTGCCGTCCTTTACCAAGACGGTAAACCCATCGCTTTTGAGAGTAGGAAACTTGATCCAACTCAACGTCGGTATTCCGTTCAAGAAAAGGAACTTTTTGCGGTCATTCATGCACTTAGAACATGGAGACATTACCTGTATGGAAATCGATTTGTGGTCACTACTGATCACCAATCTTTAAAATACTTTTGTGATCAGCAAGATCTCACTGGTCGTAAGGCTAGATGGGCAGATCTAATACAAGAGTTTGACTTCTCCATTCGTTATCGCAAAGGTTCTTTGAACACTGTTGCTGATGCTCTTAGTCGTATTCATGAAGTTAACACGCTTAGCTTCACTGAATTAAAATCTGATCTTTTTGATCAACTTCGAGGGAAGTACCTCGATGACAGTTTCTTTAAAAGATACTGGGTGAGAGCCGAATCTGGTATAGAAGCCAATGAAATCACCAAACCCTCGAAGTCGACCTTTCACATTTCTAACGGTCTGCTCTACCGTAATGGAAAGGTTTGTGTTCCGGATCTCCCAGAGGTTAAAAAGAGAATTATCTATGAGTGCCATGACGCACCCTCGGCTGGGCATCCTGGAATACATCGAACACTCGTTCTTATCTCTACCAATTTTTTCTGGCCTAAATTACGTCATGATGTGCAAACATATGTTGTTAAATGTTTGCAATGTCAAATGAACAAGGCGGAGCGGCTTAAGGCTGCTGGTCTTTTACATCCACTAGATATTCCTAATAACAAATGGGAAAGTATATCTATGGATTTTATTGTTAGTCTACCTCGCACACAACGAGGACACGACTCAATTTGGGTCGTTGTTGATCGACTAACAAAATTGGCCAGATTTATACCAACTAAAACCACGGTAAAAGCTCACAAATTGGCTTACCAATTTGTTGATGAGTTATTCCGATTTTATGGGTTACCGATGGATATAGTCAGTGATAGAGATCCTAAGTTTACTAGTGATTTTTGGACTCAGGTCTTTAAAAAGCTAGAAACTACATTGAGCATGAGTTCCACAGATCACCCTCAGTCTGATGGGCAAACTGAACGAGTAAATCAAATTATTGAGGATATGCTTCGAGCCTATGTGGCTAAGAAGCCTACAAAATGGGAACAATATCTCCCTTTACTAGAGTTTGCATACAACAACTCTAGACATACGTCAATGGGATATAGTCCTTTTATGTTGATGTATGGTTTTCAGCCACGAGCCCCAATTGATGTAACCTTTAATCGTGATGACATGTAGTATATAGAGAATTTTGCTCTTATCGACATATATACATCACGTCTCAATAGTAATGTGTTCAGTCTCCTCCAAGCATAGAATGCGCCATTATATACTAGGTTGCATGCTCGAGAGTTACAATGCACATCCACCCACTTGCAGTTGATGTTGGAAATTCTATCACCAAGCGCCTATCATAATGCAAGACATGATGGTAATGGAGTGCTAGGAAGTGATTTGTTGAGGATTTAAGTGCTAAGATAGAATCGTAGGTCTCAACCAGTCGACCAAGTTCCCTCGTGATTTGATATAAAGTAAACTTAAAGTGAAAAGCTTGAGGTATCTCTCATCTTAATGAGGTGTGTGTTGTAATGGATGTGATACACTCGGTCATCATGGTTGTTGACTATGATCAAATATTATGCATATATTACTCCAATATATAATTTATACTCTTCCCCTCTCCAACTCCTCTATCTCTTATGACATTAGATTATTGTTTCCAATGCATGGAGCAATCTACCTTGTGTTATATTTTCATGTACATTGTAAGCTACTTAGGTAGAATGTTACAACGAGCGAAATCATTAGTGTCATGAGTTCATGGCCACCACTGGTCAGGAAGCTATTGTTGCATTGGATAATTCTCGGCAGTGGGGTGGGCCACTGACGGACAAAGCACTATCAATGAGATGGGTTGGACGAGGATAATGAAGTAATCATAGACAAATGAAGTGAAAGATGATGTTTCATATAGAGACAAAGGATGAGAGCAATGATAAACATTGAGTGATGGTAAGCTAAGTGGGCCAAAAGATAGGGTGGTTGCTAGTTTTGTGGGTTGTGAAAGAATGGAAAGACGACATCTAGTTATTATAAATAATTAAGATACTAATTATATGTGTAGAAACAAATAAGTGAGTAAGTGTGTATGTATAAGTGAGATACATGAATGTGTGTGTGTGTGAGAGAGAGAGATTAGACAATTGATTAACATGCATAACAAGGGGACAAGACATATGCAAGAG
>CAKZGI010000294.1 GCA_936914905.1 uncultured Trichormus sp.
TGCTTGTTCTTGCTTTGATGTACTCTTCTATTGTTGCCGTCTGTCAGTGTGTTGTTGACCATTTTATCATTTACTTGTTCTTACATTGCATTGCCGTCACTCATATTTTCCTTTAATACAGCCAAGAAAGGCCAGGAGGGTCAAATAACAATATTCCTATAAAGAGATTGAAGATCACTTGTCATGGTGACACATTAAAACGAGCTTTATTTGAAGAACCGGCTCAAGTTACTAAACAGGCTACCGGTTCATCCAAGAAAACAGCTAGCACTGCCCTCGTGGGGACGTCCAATAAGGCAAAGGACATGACAACTTTTGAGTGGGCGATCCATTACCATGAAAGTGCCAGAAAACTACTACTTCTTCTAGGGAAAATTACTGGCCAAGGCGTCCTCGAAAGGGGTCATGTGTTCACTTATGGAAAAATAGCTCGTGTTGACTATGAGGACGATGACTCCACTGATTTGAGAGTGAAGGTTGACACATCTAAAGGAGAACGTAACATTAAATTGTCGGAATATATGTTAGTATATTCAGCATGTGAACCAATCGAACTCCAGAAAGTCCTGACAGAGGGTGAGAACATCATTGTCACATTACAACCATTTATTGCTGGTGATGTGTCATTTGCAGACTCTGAAGAAGCATCCTCTGAAGACAGGGAAGAAGAAAACGTAGCTAAGAGACAACCAATGCCTGTTCCTCAGAGAAAACCGGTTAAAAAACAAAAACAAAGAGTACAGAAAAAACCTATCAAGAAAGCTCAACGAGAAGAATCAAGTGCCTCTGATAGTGAAGATGGTGAACCCATGTCCAATACTGAGCTAGTGACTCCAGGAGGAGAGTTGTCATCAGGTGTGGTTGCCTCAGAACAGAATGCTATCCGACGACAGATAATAAAGTCAAAGCTGGTGAAGAAAGGGCACATTTTCACTTTACCAATTACTCTTGTAAATAGACCACCGGTGTGCCCTGCAACAGGGAGAAGACCACTAGAAATAAGAGAGCCTCATAACTTGCATGTACAGAATTTGAAGAAAAAAATGAAAATAAACCCCCATGCCACAGTGGTCCCGTTCCTTGTTATGGTGGATCCTAATCAGTGTGAGTCAGTCAATGAGTTCGACATCAATAACCCAGAAAAGTATCAATATTTCGTTATCGGTGGGTCTCATTCAGCGGAAGCCAGAAGACAATTAGTGAAAGAGCACCCAACTACTTACTTCTTCAAGTATGCGGAGTGCAAAATTTATGTCGGGCTTACAGTTGACGAAGCAAAACTTCTGGCGTGGGATCATAACAACGATAACGATTACCGTCAGAAGATGTCATCCATCGAAAGAATAAGATTTTTCCACTATGAGTACCTCGATGCCCTTGCACAATATGGTACTAGACTTCATCCAGGTTTGCGACGTCAATGCCTTAATGAAGTTGGTATAGTAACAGACGACTCAGTAAAGTCAGAAGGGCTGCGTAAATACGAACCATGGTTCCAGCTTGCTTTTAGAGATGGCATTGTATGGGACTTGCAAGATAAGATATTTACAATGTGGGAAAGTAAAGAGGTTAAGGGACAGAAGATAAAAAAAGGAAAAATTGACCCTCAAGTGGATGTCAAAGGAGCCAAAGGCAAGAAAGTTGACTTCACCATTGAAGAAGCAGCAGAGGATATGAAGCTAACTCCATGGAGAGCTCTTCAAGGCATCAAAGACGAGAGGCTCATAGTGTCTGTGCTTTCACGAGTCATATCAAAAGAGCTAAGCTTGGATGACATGGTTCTAGAACTCTCAAAGTATGTATAAAGGTCAACTTTCATTTTGAATAAATTTTAGTTTCTTCTAGTTCTCTGATTATATTTTGATGGCTTGTATTGCTGTAGCCATAAGGTGTACATTAAAATTCAAGAAGTGATGATGAAGAAACTTAACTGCTCAAGTTGGGAGCAAGTGGAGGAGCAATACCCTCTCACGTCATCATACAAATCATTACAAGAATATTTTATTGTGTTTAGAGATTGGGTATGTGATAGCACTTATAAGTCTTTATTTATGGATATGATCTACACATACATAGGTAACCTTTTATTGTCTACTTTTATAGAGACCCAGTCGCGGCAAAGCGACCAATGGCAAAGTACCAGATTGCCCGGAGGTGTTCAATTATCACATTGAACGGGCAAGACAAGAGAAAACAAGAATGCTAGCAAGGGAAATGGACCAAGACACCATGGGAGTGCTGAAGACATTCTCTCACCCTACAAACAGTTTGCATTCTTTGTCGTATGCTGTCTTCTCCGGTGATGTAGCAGACATGACAAAGCTGTTGCCAAAGAAAGACTATACACTGATGATTGCTGACATACCGTATGGCTTTCGGTTGGCGGGGTCGGTTAATGATGAAGAACCATATAAATATAACCAACTCGAGAGAATGATCAAGGACTTTGCAAATCTGACCACTGCCCCATTATGGAGAGTTGTCATATTTCATAGTCGTGACCAATCGTATTCGGTGTCAAAGGCATTGTTGACTACATGTCATGCCGTTGAGGGACTTACATGGTTAGTGTTTAAAATACTATCTCAATAGTTTTTAAGAGTAACTTTGAGCCATGTGACTAAATGATATTATATGCGATTGTTTATTTAGGGTTAAAACGAATGTCAATCGGGGTCCCTCGATACGATTTGTGAGTAATACAGAGTTACTCACAGTGGGCTTTTACGACCAGATAAGCAAACGAAGAGTTCGTGAACATTGTAACGAGAATGGCCTATCAAGCACGTTTTATTGCCCTGCAGTAACGAAGAAATTACGACATGTGGCTGGTGAGAAATCATTAGTCAACCCATATCAAAAACCGCAGAGGTTAATATCACGCATGATCGAACTCTTCTCGAATAAGGATGACTGGGTCTTGGACCTTTTCTCTGGCACAGGTATTGGTTTATTTTATTTTGAGTTTACTTTGGATATAAAACACATACGATAGAAAACTAATGGGTGATATACTCTAATGCAGGAACAACGCTTGCCTGTGCACTCAAACTATTCCGGAACTGTATTAGTCTAGAGAAAGACGATGCCCAAGTTAGCTTCATAAAAATGCGGATTAACGGAATATGGGAGTGTCCAGACGCAGACCAGGAGGTGGGCGCGAAACATATCGGAGATACTGAAAGGTTTCAATCAGCATCGCGTGAACCTATGCCCCCGTTAGGGACTGAAGCAGGTGAGTTGGGCGAGTTAGAAGATGAACCACCTTGTGATTCATCGAGGCATGGAGAAGAAGATGAGCTTGATTCATCAAACCCTGCAGAGGAGGACACTACCAATGTTGAAGAGGAAGCAGATGACTTGGCTCTACTCTAGTCATATTTAAGTTTACTTTCACTTTGAACATTGAGTTTGTGAATTCAATGGGACTCATATCGTGACATTTGAACTCCTATAAATCGACTTTTATTTTTTGGTATATGTTTTATTTGTTGATCTATGTTGGCGTACTTTTTTTTGTTGCGTTACTATCTTTTAATACTTTTAAGTGGTCTACCATAATTTGAATTGTGTAGTTGTAATATAGAATTGATTTATAGATAATTTTGGGCTCCATCTGCAACTCCTTGATCGAACTGAAATTTTGTGTATAATGAACTTGATCGTATGGCCTTCATGTATAAAATTGTACAAATTTATTTGCTCCATTTTTTTATTTAGGCTAAGAAATATCATATTTTCAAACTGCTAGTCCTCTAAAATAAGTGAACTTCGATTACTGAAGCATTATTTGTACATTCTTAAAATTGGACATTGAAAAATTTGGCATGTTCACAAAAACATCAAGAAAACTAGTGGTTTTTTGGCAGGGAAACGGAATCTTAAAAGAGAACACTAAATATTACCTGTTTCTCGTGCAAACGTGTTGCAAATAAATCTCCACTTATATTGGCAGAAATCTGATCCAGAAGACTCGAGTCAA
>CAKZGI010000295.1 GCA_936914905.1 uncultured Trichormus sp.
GGAATCTAGTTCCCGGGAAGTCTCATCTCAAGGCGAGTTTCCCGCTTAGATGCTTTCAGCGGTTATCTCTTCCGAACTTAGCTACTCGGCAATGCCACTGGCGTGACAACCGATACACCAGAGGTTCGTCCACTCCGGTCCTCTCGTACTAGGAGCAGGCTCTCTCAATCTTGCAGCGCCCACGGAAGATAGGGACCAAACTGTCTCACGACGTTTTAAACCCAGCTCACGTACCTCTTTAAATGGCGAACAGCCATACCCTTGGGACCGGCTACAGCCCCAGGATGTGATGAGCCGACATCGAGGTGCCAAACAACCCCGTCGATATGGACTCTTGGGGGTCATCAGCCTGTTATCCCCGGCGTACCTTTTATCCGTTGAGCGATGGCCCTTCCATACAGAACCACCGGATCACTTTGTCCTACTTTCGTACCTGCTCGACTTGTCAGTCTCGCAGTTAAGCACGCTTATGCCATTGCACTATTAGCACGATGTCCGACCGTACCTAGCGTACCTTCGAACTCCTCCGTTACACTTTGGGAGGAGACCGCCCCAGTCAAACTGCCCACCATACACTGTCCCCATCCCGGATAACGGGACAAGGTTAGAACCTCAAACACACCAGGGTGGTATTTCAACGTTGGCTCCATAAGATCTAGCGACCTTACTTCAAAGCCTCCCACCTATCCTACACAGATCTGTTCAAAGTCCAATGTAAAGCTACAGTAAAGGTTCATGGGGTCTTTCCGTCTTTCCGCGGGGAGATTGCATCATCACAAACATTTCAACTTCGCTGAGTCTCGGGAGGAGACAGTGTGGCCATCGTTACGCCATTCGTGCAGGTCGGAACTTACCCGACAAGGAATTTCGCTACCTTAGGACCGTTATAGTTACGGCCGCCGTTTACTGGGACTTCAGTCAAGAGCTTGCACCCCATCATTTAATCTTCCAGCACCGGGCAGGAGTCACACCCTATACGTCGACTTTCGTCTTTGCAGAGTGCTGTGTTTTTAATAAACAGTTGCAGCCACCGATTCTCTGCGGCCTCATTGGGCTAACCAAGTAAATGGATCACCTACTAAAGGCACACCTTCTTCCGAAGTTACGGTGTCAATTTGCCGAGTTCCTTCTCCAGAGTTCTCTCAAGCGCCTTAGAATACTCATCTCGCGCACCAGTGTCGGTTTGCGGTACGGTCGTCAATAGCTGAAGCTTAGTGGCTTTTCCTGGAAGCAGGGTATCACTCACTTCGGCAGCAAGCTGCCTCGTTATCACCCCTCATCTAAGCCCGGCGGATTTGCCTACCAGGCACGACTACAGGCTTGAACCAACATATCCAACAGTTGGCTGAGCTAACCTTCTCCGTCCCCACATCGCACTATTGATCGGTACAGGAATATTGACCTGTTTCCCATCAGCTACGCATCTCTGCCTCGCCTTAGGGGCCGACTCACTCTACGCCGATGAACGTTGCGTAGAAAACCTTGCGCTTACGGCGAGGGGGCTTTTCACCCCCTTTAACGCTACTCATGTCAGCATTCGCACTTCTGATACCTCCAGCAGGCTTCACAACCCACCTTCACAGGCTTACAGAACGCTCTCCTACCACGCATATTGCTATGCATCCGCAGCTTCGGTAACTGGCTTAGCCCCGTTACATCTTCCGCGCAGGACGACTCGATCAGTGAGCTATTACGCTTTCTTTAAATGATGGCTGCTTCTAAGCCAACATCCTGACTGTTTTAGCCTTCCCACTTCGTTTCCCACTTAGCCAATTTTAGGGACCTTAGCTGGCGGTCTGGGTTGTTTCCCTCTTGAGTCCGGACGTTAGCACCCGGTGCTCTGTCTCCCAAGCTGTACTCGTCGGTATTCGGAGTTTGCATTGGTTTGGTAAGTCGCCATGACCCCCTAGCCAAAACAGTGCTCTACCCCCGACGGTAATACTTGAGGCACTACCTAAATAGTTTTCGGAGAGAACCAGCTATTTCCAAGTTTGTTTAGCCTTTCACCCCTATCCACAGCTCATCCGCTAGTTTTGCAACACTAGTCGGTTCGGACCTCCAGCACCTGTTACGGTACCTTCATCCTGGCCATGGATAGATCACTTGGTTTCGGGTCTACACCCAGCGACTGATCGCCCTATTCGGACTCGATTTCTCTACGGCTTCCCTATTCGGTTAACCTTGCCACTGAATGTAAGTCGCTGACCCATTATACAAAAGGTACGCCGTCACCCTTGCGGGCTCCGACTTTTTGTAAGCATGCGGTTTCAGGATCTATTTCACTCCCCTCCCGGGGTTCTTTTCGCCTTTCCCTCACGGTACTAGTTCACTATCGGTCAATGATGAGTATTTAGCCTTGGAGGATGGTCCCCCCATATTCAGACAGGATTTCACGTGTCCCGCCCTACTTGTCGCAAGCCTAGTTCCACACCATCGATTTCGCATACGGGGCTATCACCCACTATGGCCCATCTTTCCAGATGGTTCTGCTAGTTGAATTAGAAGCACTGGCCTGGTCCGCGTTCGCTCGCCACTACTAACGGAATCTCGGTTGATGTCTTTTCCTCGAGCTACTGAGATGTTTCAGTTCACCCGGTTCGCCACAATGACCTATGTATTCAGTCAGAGTTACTGCTTGCGCAGTGGGTTTCCCCATTCGGAAATCTCCGGATCAAAGCTTATTTGCCAGCTCCCCGAAGCTTATCGCAGGCTTTCACGTCCTTCGTCGCCTATCATTGCCAAGGCATCCACCACATGCACTTAGTCACTTGACCCTATAACTTTGACAGCGCTGACTGCACTGTCGATCAAGGACGCGATCCAACTAGATTGCTCCAGTCCGACCGCTTTTTTGAATATTCACGCGTTACGCCGTTCTTCATCTAAACAATTTCTTGCTCAGTTGAAGTCTATGTTTGACGCAATCAAAATCATTGCTGACGGCACGGTGTATCAAGAGATACTTTCCGTCAGCAACGCTGATTCGACTCTACAAATTGTTAAAGAACAACAGCCGATCTTTCGATCTCGCTGGTAAACCTAAGCAAACAATATTCGCTGAGGTTTACCAACTAGTTTGAGTGAACTGGTGGAGGATGACGGGATCGAACCGACGACCCCCTGCTTGCAAAGCAGGTGCTCTCCCAGCTGAGCTAATCCCCCAGTTTGATGGACGGGATGGTGGGTCTGGTTGGTCTCGAACCAACGACCCCCGCCTTATCAAGACGGTGCTCTAACCGACTGAGCTACAGACCCACGCGAAACTTGTTTGCGTCGCTCTGTATCATCGCCAGGCTTGTTGAGGCCAGCTCCACAGGCACGCGATTTCACTCACTGTTGTATACAGCCGATAAGTGTGGGCGCAAGAAGCGAAGCGCTGAGCTTTCGCTCTTTTAGCGATCTTGCTCTGCATATTCCGTAGAACATACGAGGCGCGATCAATCTAGAAAGGAGGTGATCCAGCCGCACCTTCCGATACGGCTACCTTGTTACGACTTCACCCCAGTCACGAACCCTGCCGTGGTAATCGCCCTCCTTGCGGTTAGGCTAACTACTTCTGGCAGAACCCGCTCCCATGGTGTGACGGGCGGTGTGTACAAGACCCGGGAACGTATTCACCGCGGCAAGCTGATCCGCGATTACTAGCGATTCCGACTTCACGCAGTCGAGTTGCAGACTACGATCCGGACTACGACCGGGTTTCTGGGATTAGCTCCCCCTCGCGGGTTGGCAGCCCTCTGTCCCGGCCATTGTATGACGTGTGTAGCCCTACCCATAAGGGCCATGATGACCTGACGTCATCCCCACCTTCCTCCGGTTTGTCACCGGCAGTCTCATTAGAGTGCCCTTTCGTAGCAACTAATGACAAGGGTTGCGCTCGTTGCGGGACTTAACCCAACATCTCACGACACGAGCTGACGAC
>CAKZGI010000296.1 GCA_936914905.1 uncultured Trichormus sp.
CCTGGTAGAGCTCAGTATGTTATTTTACATATTAAGGATGAAAGTATTGGGTTTTTGAATATTTATGCTCCAAATGGGAATTCAGAAAGAAAAACATTTTGGGATCAATTAATAACATTGTTACCTCCAATAGAGAATTGGTGTGTTGGTGGGGATTTCAACATGTTAGAAAGAATTAGTGATAGAACGGGTGGAAGTAGGATAATGGTGCATGGTCAGGAGCTAGCTTCGTGGGAATGTTTTTGCTTTCATTTTCACCTAATGGATGCATGGATAATTAACTCGTTTGTGAGGACAGAACAATCATTAAAGTATTCTAGGTCAGATAGAAGAAACAATGGAGTCAATTTATCGAGACTAGATAGATTTTATGTCTCAAAATTTTCCAGATTTTAGGTGGATTTATAGAAATAGTAGCAGGAACTTCATTTTCTGATCATGCACCAGTCAGCCTTAATATATTGCAAGAAAGAAGGAGCCCTGTGACTCAAATAAGAATGGCTGATTCAATAATTCAAGATATTTCCTTTCGAGGGGATGTTATGGAAATATGGAATAAGTTTGATGAATTACACGAGCCGGTAGCGGAACAATTTATTATTTTATTGGCTGAAACAAATGCGTTCTTTACTCATCAATCTTCACTAAAGTTTCAACAATGTGTTCAAAAAGAAAAGATGTTGAGGCGCACTTTGATATCATTGCAAAGACTACAAGAGGGTAATCCACATTGTCAATGGATTGAATCTCAGTTACACCAAGAACGAGCAGAATTATGTGAAATGGAACAGTCTCGGGCTGATTATACATATTACAAGAATGCCACTAAATGGGTTCAAGTAGGGGATAAGGTTACAAAGGAGTTTTTTAATATAACTATGCCAAGATTCATGAGGGCACCAATTCAAGCATTAAAAGATGTAAATGGCAACATAGTTACAGATGGAATTGGAATGAGAGGAATTGCAACCTCATAGTACAAAGAACTTTTGACAGCCGAGCTTATTACTGAGCAGATGTTGAAGGCTAGACACGAAATTTGGTGTCCTATGCAGAAAAAAGTGACAATAAAAATGAACTTGGAATTGGTAAAAGAAATTTCTGTTTCAGAATTAATGGAGGGTGTACAGAAGCTATCAAAGAACTGTTGTCCAGGAGAGGATGGCTTCTCAACTTTGTTTTTTCAAACCTATTGGGACGTGGTCTGGGATAAATTATGTAGGGTATGTAATACTATATTGCAATCTGGTGTTATGCCGATGTCTATGGCAGTAGGACTTATCTATATGATTCCTAAAGGTAACAGTCAATCAGTGGAAATGGGAAAGTGGCGTCCGATTACCTTACTGAATACAGTATATAAAATCTATGCTAAAGTTTTAAGCTTAAGGATTCAGAAAATTTTACTTGAGTTGATTCATTCATCACATACGGGATTTGTGAAAGAAAGTAGTATATTGGACAACCTTCTAGGAAGCAATGGCAACTGCGATGAAGTCTAAGCAAAATTTGGCAATTTTGTTATTGGATTTTGAAAAAGCTTATGATAAGGTTGATTGGGCCTTTCTAGAAGGAACAATGTCATGTATGGGTTTTTCTTCTAATTGGATTACTGCTGTATCAGCACTTTATAGAAATGGATCGAGTAAGGTTATGCTTGCAGGGGGTAAAGGGGAATCCCTTATTCTATCAAGATCGGTTAGACAAGGATGCCCTATGGCACCATATATTTTTCTCTTTTTTGCTGAGGCAATGTCCTCTTATTTATCTGATGTTGTTGTAGGTATTCAAGGTTTGAGAATACCACATAGTATGGAAGAGTTATTGGATACAGAATTTGCAGATCACACATCCCTATATGTTCAAGGTACAAAGACTAATTTAAGAATGGTAGAAAAAGCATTAGAGGTCTTTTGTCTGGGTTCAGGCGCAAAGATTAATTGGAGCAAGACAATTGCATTTTGGGTAAGTGAACTTCCTTTGCCATCTTGGATGCCACACCCTGAATTTAGATGGATTCCAGAAGGTACTGCAGTCAAATATTTGGGTTGTCAAGTAGGCATCAAAATTGCACCAGAATTGCAAATCGCTCCCTTGCTCTAGACAATTAGAAGAAAGTTGTTGTATTGGAGTACGAAGCAGTTATCCTTGGCTGGTCGTGTGGTGATTGTAAATCAGATTTTGTTGTCATCAATGTGGTATGTAACGTCATGTTGGATATTTGTAAAATCAGCCATTTTGCAAATTCAAAGGCTTAGTAAGAAACTTTCTATGATCAGGGGGACAAGGTACTTTTGCACAATCTAAGGTGGCTTGGTCAACTATAACGATGCCGAAATGCAAGGGTGGTCTAGGTGTCATTGACCCACAAGATCAAAGCAAAGCTTTGCTGGTTAAGTTAATGATAAGAGGGCTACTACCGGGCAATGAGATATGGAAAACTCTCCTTAAGAACAGATTACAAGATGGCGGCCCCTCAACTGGAGGACCATGGCCTATGGAAATAAGGTGGCAATTTATCAATGGAATAAAATGGGTAGCTTCCAAAAAGTGGGAAGATCGTTTTTTCAACTCATTGTTTCAAGCATGGAAGCAAATGAGGAGTGGACTGCTATACAAGAAGATACAAGGAGTTGAAGAGCTGCAAAGACAGCTACTAATGTGAAACCCATTATTTACCTCTAGGGCAGGAAACATGTTGGGAATGAGAACAAAAGTAGCTTGGGGGCCATTCACAAATGATATAGCTCGAACGTACCAAGATTGGAAGCTATTTGTGGGGTTACCTAATAACATCAAGGAACAAAAACTCATACAATATAGAGGTGGAAAAAATATGCATATGGATATTCAGAATGTCATGGTTGCTTACAATGATGAAGATCTGGAAATTGTTCAGGGAAAATGGTTTGGTATGTTCTCAATGTTGGATATACTATTGGGGGTTAGAGCTGTACTAAATGATGGTAAGCTGTTGTTTTTTAATGTATTGAGTAATGGTAGATTAGAAGAAACGTCAATTGAAGATGATGTGCTACAAATGGCGACTGCTAAGAGAATAAGAGTGGTAATGCATTTTGACACTAAATGGCATATTGACCCAAGCCCAGATGACTTCAAATTTCATGGGAAGTTTGGGCATATGGCAAGTGCCCTTTGGCATGATTATAATGAGATCCAGGGGATTATATGTGGCAAGATCCTCTAGCTCCCCAAAAGGAGATATCCTTTTTTCAATATAATACCAAACTTGGAAGAGATCTTCAATCTCAGCCTATCGTTTTTGGATGGATCAAGGTATCGCGGAACAAGATATATCTATCTTCTGGAAGATGTTTTGGGAGGTTGAGATTGCAAGGAAAATTTCTATGTTCCATTGGCTAGTAATGCATCGCGCAGTTCCAGTAAAACAATGTTTAAAAATACCATTGTTGAACACACTTTGTTTAGAATGTAAACTGATGGAGGAGTCAATACGTCATTGTTTATGGGATTGTTGCCATGCAAAGCTAACTTGGCTTAGAATACTGAGAATTTTGCAGATCAATGGTTTAAATATGAATGTATCGTGGGGCTCGGTAGTATGGATGTCACTAAAAGAGAATGCATTTGCTTACGATTCTAGGCTTGGGGTTACAGATGCCATTTCAATCTCTTGCAGGACATTTCGTCGAGTATCCTTGCATCAGATGTTGGAGAATCTACAAGACAATATGCGACTAGAAATGTGGAAGTTAATCTCAAATTGCACAATATGGCATATTTGGAAAGCAAGATGCCTCAGATTATTTACTAGATCTTGTATTCCAGCAGCAGAGACTATAAAAGAGATTTGGCGTGAAATTGTTGTGACATTAAAAGCTAGATTTGATGCTATTGAAGGAGCGCCTGATGCAACATTAAAAGCTACAATATGGAACGGAAAAGTATTTTATCATATACGT
>CAKZGI010000297.1 GCA_936914905.1 uncultured Trichormus sp.
AGTGGCGATTATGCGGCGGGCAGTGCCAGAAGTGTAGCAGGTTTTAATTTATATGAAGCCATTCATGCTTGTAGGGAGCATTTATTGGGTTATGGCGGACATTTCGCCGCCGCAGGTATGACACTTCAGATCGACAAAATACAAGATTTTGCTGCCGCCTTCGAAGCCGAGGTAGCGCGAACCATACAGCCACATTCCTTAGTGCCCGAGTTATTAATAGATGCACCTGTTAGTTTTAGCGAAATCAATCCTACTTTTTATAGTATACTGGTTCAAATGGAACCCTTTGGTCCGGAGAATATGCGTCCTGTTTTTGTAGCAGCACAGGTATCAGATACCGGCTTTTCCAAAATTGTAAAAGATCTGCATATCCGTTTTGTAGTAAGGCAACACAATATCACATTTAGCGGTATCGGTTTTAATTTAGCTGAAAAATTCCCTATTCTTCAATCGGGTAAACCTTTTGATATTGTTTTCACCATCGATGAAAATGCTTCATCGAAGTCAATGTCTACTCCTTTCGAAACCCTTTTGCTAAAATGCGCGCCTTGTACTTAGGTCTGGAAGCATCCATAGTCTGTTTGAGTCGGAAGACCCATCGGCACGAAAGCGTTCACGAATGTTACGCACGAATCTTGTAGATTTTTTCTTTCTCACGGCTGACACCAAGAGATTGGTACTTCTCCAAACTGCTCACACCCCAGATTACATATTCACCAGTCCCTTTTGCCAGGTATTTTTCATTCTTCTTTTTTTGCCGTCCAAAGTGCAAATACATCCAATTGTTATTATATTGTCCTTTTAGGAATTACATGGGTAGACAAAAGAGCATGGAATGGGAGCATGTCTTCATTATAAAGAAAAATTCTAGAGGGATGCATGAAATGCAATGCAAATATTGCACACATAGTTATGTTGGTGGACCACAACGAATAAGGGCACATTTGTTAGGAATTAAAGGGCAAGGTGTAGATAAATGCAAGAAAGCAAGTGATGATGTAAAACAATTAATGAGGACATTGATGAAAAATGCAAGTGGTGAAAGTCATGCTAATGCCATCAAGGTTGAAGGTCATGCAAGTATCGCTGAATCTAATGAAATAAATAATCAATATCCTGAATATAGTGTTGCGAACAAGAAGATTAAATTGGATGTGAGTGGTGCTTTGCAAATGTCATGGGATGTGCAAGCAAGAAAAAATGCAGAAGAGGCTATTGCTAGGTTTTTTTATGCAGAAGATATTCCACATGCAAAAGTAGATAGCTCATTTTTTCATGAGATGGTGCGAGCTATTGGACAAGTTGGAAGTTCTTTTAAAGCTCCTTCTTCTTATCAATTGCGCAAGAAGTATTTGAATGGAGAAGTAAAAAACGTGGAACTTGATCTATCGAGAATGAAGGAACATTGGAAAACATATGGATGTACTATTGTATGTGATGGTTGGACAGATACTAGGAATAGAGCAATTATTAATGTTTTAGCATCATCTATGTATGGTTCAGTGTTTTTGAAAATCAGTAGACACAAGTGGTTATATCAAGACAGGAGAATACATTTATAAGATATTAAAAGATGTTATTCTTGAAATCGGACCATCAAATGTAGTGCAAGTTTGTATGGATAATGCTACAAACAATGTGGTTGCAGGCAATATGATAGAAAAGGAGTGGCCAACAATCTTTTTTACTAGATGCACATGTCATTGCATAGATTTGCTATTTGAGGATATTGCAAAATGTGCATGGATTGACATTGTTTTACGATCAGCTTTGAAGATTATTGTTTTTATAACAAGAAAACAATATATTTTGGCAATATTTCGTACCTTAAGTAAGAAAGATTTGGTTAAACCTTCTACTACTAGGTTTGCATACAGTTTCATTCTCCTTTCAAATTTGGTAGATGACAAAGTCTATGGAGGGTTAAGGAGAATGTTTGTTAGTGACCAGTGGTGCAAATGGAAGGGATCTAAAACAAAGAAAGCTGAAGAAGTGGTTTCAATTGTTTTTTATGCTAATTTTTGGTCAAATGTGAAGATGATAATGACAATATGCAAACCAATTTTGAAGGTTCTTCGATTGGCAGATCGAGAAGGTGCTACAATGGGATTGATTTATGAAGTCACACAAACAATGATGAAAGAAATAAACAATATGAGAGGAATTGATCCCTTGATGCTTGAGGAAATAAAAAATTGTTGCTTAAATAGATGTTCAATGTTTCTAACTCCATTGCATATAACAGGATATGTTTTGCATCCACTATGGACAGGAAATGGTCAAGAAATAACTCATGAGATGAATATTGGTTGGATGACAACAATCATGCGTTATGCTAATGGTAATGATGCTCTAAGAAGTGTCTTGATAGATGAGTTTTATGCCTATAGGAAACAAATGGGTGATATGTTTCATCTTCCAATGGCAAAGGAATATGATAAAATGCAAAACCCAGTTAAGTGGTGGGAAATATTTGGAACATCCACTCCTAATTTGATGAAACTTGCAATACGTGTGCTCTCACAAGGTATTAGTGCATCTCCGTGTGAAAGGAATTGGAGCACATTTTCCCTTATACACACCAAAAGAAGAAATAGATTGTCTCCTACGCACGTCGAGAAATTGGTGTACTGTCATACTAATCTTCGTCTTTTAAAGAAGATAAAAGAAAGAGCTTATGCCCCATTAGAGATTACCATGGCAATGATTGATGAAGAAGAAGATGAAGAAAGGTTACTAAAGTTACAAAGAGAGCAAGAAATGATGCAAAATGAAGAAAATGATGTCTTGTCTAGTGTGATAGCTCATCTTGAGGATAATACACAAGATGAGGATGATATTTATAATTTTGATGATATTGATGGTCATGAGTCTCTTGATGAGACATGAGATTATAGCCATAGGGATATAACTTGTAAGACAAGCTTATCAAAGTTTATTTCAATTTTCATATGTTAACAAATTTTGAAGTTATAGTGTTAGTTGTGACTTGTATATTATGTGGAGTCTGGGCTTCATAAGTTTTGGTGCAATGAGTTTTCTAATTTTCTGGTCTGAAACATTCTTTTGGTCTAAAACATTCTTTTCATGATTTATCATACGCGAATGTTTGAAACATTCTCGAATGCGTTTGCCGTATGTAAACGTATGGTTCGTTCTATGATCATCGGTATTCACATGCTTCGAGTTGATGATACCTTCTTGAATTTTCTCTCCAACAAAATGATGTGTACCTCAATATGTTTGGTACGAGCATGGAAAATAGGATTTTTAGCTAACAAAATCGAAATCAAGTTATCACTATAGATAACTAATGGTCATTGCACTTTGATCTTTAGATCCTTCAATTACAGTGATTTCATAATCGCAATGAAACATATAAAATAATCTTTAGGTCAAGGTATAGCACCTAACGATTTTGTAGACTTGTTTCAAAATGGAACGATGTTTCTGGTTAAGATTGTATAATATGCATATGCTAATTTAGGCTGCAGAATTTTGTTACGAGTAAATATCTGTTAGTGAATCTCAAGCTTCTCCGTTTTCATGTTGTTTTGAGCTATGTCTACGTTTTTAACTGTGTAGTTGTCATCTTGGTATTTACTGAGACACGAAGAGAGCGACTTTTTCTGTGTCAAGATCAGGAGACTTGGCTTGGCTTGAAAGTGTATGCATGTGCTAGTTGGGATTTGGGCTTGTGATCAATAGGCTTGATTAAGGATAGTTCAGTATTGGGGTCTATTAAAACCATGTTTTCTTTGACAATGTGTTTTTGGATGGCTAATTATTTTTTTGAATCATGAAATATTATTGAGCATGTTATGATGGGGATTATGTTACTTCAAGTACAAAAAATATTGCACAACTCTCCAAATTGTACCAATGATGGGTCACCATAGGATTTTAAGTTTTTGTAGCTTGTAGGA
>CAKZGI010000298.1 GCA_936914905.1 uncultured Trichormus sp.
AAGTGGATTTTTCCTTTTGGTAGACGGTCAAAATTCCCTTCTAGCATTTTTTTGAAACCAAGTTAATTTTCCTGACAGGTATAATTGGTAATTGGTGATTGGAAAAGGCTATTCTCCGTGACCCATTAGCAATTATTTGACATAACCATTAGACACAAACCAATCAACAGCGTCTTTTAGTACTACATTCACAGGTGACTGAGGTAGACTAAGCTCGCGGACGGCCTTGGAAGCATCATAATACATTAGTTGCTGTGCTATACGGACACCATCTATGGGAACTGTGGGGGTTTTCCCTATAGGTGCAAGAATTTTTTCTTCTACCCAGGCCACACTTAATGGTAAAAAAGCTGGAACAGATATTTGCGGTGCTTTCAATCCTGTGATCTCAGATAGTATTTCTAGAAGTTGTTTGAAGCTAAGATTTTGATGTCCGAGAATATAGCGATCACCTGATTTTCCTTTTTCTAAAGCCAGCAAATGTCCTCTGGCCACATCTAGCATATCAAGAAAGTTTAAACCTGTATCCACATAAGCTGGCATCTGTCGCAGCAAAGACCGCAGAATAATATCCCCGGTTAGTGTGGGTTTAATATCCAAAGATCCAATCGGACTGCTAGGATTAACTACCACAATATCTTGACCTTATTTTGCAGATGTGATCGCTACTTGTTCAGCTAGAAACTTAGACTTTTTATAGTCTCCCACTAACTTTTCAACAGGAATCTAATGAGTTTCATCAACCACTTGAGCAGATTTCCCCACTCCAATAGCTGCTACTGAACTGGTATAAACTGTGCGTGAAATCCGCGCTTTTTCGGCTGCTGCTAACAGATTGTGCGTTCCTTCCACTTTATGACGATAGAGCAAATCGCGGTCTTTTTGCCAGAGGGAATAATGGGCAGTGACATAAAACAGGTAGTTACAACCATGCATCTGTTTCTAGATATCCGGGTCATTTAAATCGCCTTTGACAATATCTATCTCATCTATCTCTAAACTCCGTAAATTTCCCAGGTTACTACTCGGACGTACCAAAGCCGTAACTTTGTATCCTGACTCTAATAGCGATCGCACCACATGAGAATCAACAAAACCTGTACCACCAGTCACAAAAGCCCGCATTTAATCACCTCTTAACTCCTCAATATTTGATTATTGCTGATCACATCCGATCAGATATGATTGTCTAGCTGAGGATTTACAGGATGCCTTAAACAATCCAGGCGTCTTCGGTCATTAATAATGATGAATTATTGTTTAGGCTATTTTAAATAAGTTTTCTTCAAAAAAATTTTTGTTTTTGGGGTTGAGCCTGCGGCAAAGGTGGTAAGGTATTTATATTCAATAAAATTGGCTGTGATAAAAAATTTTTCTAGCCATATATTTCAATTATAATAATATCAGCTTTAGAAGCAAAAATCAATGGGGGTAGACCCTAAAAAACAAATTTTTTTTAATTTTTGGAATTTTTTTGGAAACTTGAGAAAGCCAAAATCAGCATTCAGATAAAAAGGTCTTACCACAAACATCGTAAAAATCCTTAACTCCTGGACACCTTACCCGCACCCATATTTTTTGAGCGTGTTGTGCGAGAGTATATTAGCGATTTTGCAATCACTGGGCTGACGAAAGATATCGAAGATGAGGAGATAGAAGGAGAGTCTTGAAGAGGTTCAATCTTTCATTTTTGCGAGGATGTGAGTTAGGGGAACTTATCGTAGGTATCCCTTCTAGGAGAATGAAGGACAAAGTCTAAAACTTCATCCTTCACCCTCTATTAATTACGCTTCATCTAAAGCTGCAATACCAGGTAAAACCTTACCTTCTAACAACTCCAAACTAGCACCACCACCGGTAGAAATGTGGCTCATTTGATTAGCCAAACCTACCTTTTCAACTGCTGCTACAGAGTCACCACCACCGATAATGGTAGTTGTGCCAGTTCTACCGATTTCTGCTAGAGTATGTGCGATAGCTTCCGTACCTGCAGCAAACTTGTCAAACTCGAACACACCCATAGGTCCATTCCAAATCACAGTCTTACAATCAGCCAAAGCCGCTTGGAAAACCTTCACAGAATCAGGACCAATATCTAAACCCATTCCATCAGCAGGAATATTGTCAATACTGACTGTAGTAGCATTCGCATCAGGAGCAAACTTATCAGCCGCTACAATATCTGTAGGTAGCAACAAAGCCACACCGCGTTCCTTCGCTTTAGCTTCCAAAGCCTTAGCCAATTCCAGCTTGTCTTCTTCTACCAAAGATTTACCAACACTCAAACCACGGGCTTTATAGAAAGTGAAAATCATCCCACCGCCAATGATCAGCTTATCGCACTTTTCTAATAGGGTTTCAATTACGCCTATTTTGCTAGAAACCTTAGAACCGCCAATAATAGCCGCTAAAGGACGTTTAGGTTCTTCAATTGCACTTTGTAAATATTGCAGTTCCTTCTCAACCAAATAACCAGCCACAGAAGGACTGAGGAACTTAGTTACACCTTCAGTTGAAGCATGGGCACGGTGTGCAGTACCAAACGCATCATTTACATAAAAATCAGCATTTGCTGCCAATTTTTTCGCAAATTCAGGATGATTCTTTTCTTCTTCCTTGTAGAAGCGGACATTTTCCAATAACAGCACTTGGCCATTTTGCAACGCGCCAACTTTGGTAGCTACATCATCACCAATACAGTCATCAGTCTTAACAACTTCTTGTCCCAACAACTCAGAAAGGCGTTTAGCAACAGGAGTTAAACGCAATTTATCATCTACACCTTTGGGACGGCCAAAATGGCTTGCTAGAATTACCTTCGCGCCCTTTTCAGTCAAATCTTGGATAGTTGGCAGAGCAGCCCGAATGCGGGTATCATCAGTAATGCTGCCTTGATCATCCACAGGAACGTTAAAATCAACCCGCAGCAAAGCGCGTTTTCCAGATATATCAGCAGCAGATAAACTTGCTAAACTTTTTTTCGACACAGCCAAACTCTCCTGATTGCCTTTTTGTTATTGTTTTGGAATATAACTATCAAGATTTTACCGGAGTGAGGCGTGCTGAGGTGATCTATGTTTAAAACAGTTCTGTTTCCAATTGATCAAAGTCGTGCTGCGAGGGAAGCTGCTGAAGTAGTTACCAACGTCGTGCAGAAATATAACAGTCGCTTAGTTCTACTGTCTGTTGTAGAAGAAGCAGCCCCAGACGCGCCTAATGCTGATCCCATGATGTCTCCAGAGGCCGTTGCTAAACTTCTGGAAAATGCCCAAGCTCTATTTTCTCACCAGGGTATTACAGCCGAAGTCCTGGAAAGAGAAGGTAAACCGGCCTTTACTATCTGTGATGTGGCTGATGAAATTGAGGCCAGTTTAATTATTATGGGCTGTCGGGGTTTAGGCTTAACTGATGAGGGTGCAACTGATAGCGTCACTAGTCGCGTCATTAACCTTTCCCCTTGTCCAGTTTTGATTGTGCCTTAGCTATCAAACAAGGAGTTCAGGAGTTACAGGAGTTACAGGAGTTACAGGAGTTACAGGAGTATGGCTTACGCCAAGCTACGCTAACAGAAGAAAAAACTAATTTTTCCCCCTACTCCCTGTTCCCTACTCCCTGTTCCCTACTCCCTGTTCCCTGCTGTAACGAATGGCAATTTCAATAACTTAATAAAGTTAAAATCTCTATTTTCTTGCGCTAGACCTAATTTTATGGTTTCTGGAAGATGATGATAATAGCGGGATTGAAAAATTACATCCCATATAGTCAAAATACTTGCATAATTACTATTAGTAGCTTGTATTAGCTGTGAATGATGAAACCGATGGTAGTTCGGTGTCTCTATTAAATAGACCTGTCACGAAAATTAACTTGGTGTCAAAAAAATGCTAGAAGGGAATTTTGACCGTCTACCAA
>CAKZGI010000299.1 GCA_936914905.1 uncultured Trichormus sp.
GTTGATGCGCCGCATCGACTTGGTGGCGTTTGGGTAGCCAAGTCGATGCGGTGCATCGACTTGGGGGTGATCAGTTTGCCAAGTCGATGCGGCGCATAGACTTGGGTTGTTGTCTACCTACCCAAGTCGATACGGAGCATCGACTTGGTGCTGAATAGACATGCACCATGCAGTTTAGAGAGCGATTAGACATGCACCGTGTAATTTAGGGTTAGGGTTAGGGTTTAATCTTTCAATCGAAAAAAAGCTATAAATTGGAAACGTTATGTCCGTACAGTTTAGGGTTTAGGAAAAAACCTGGCAGGGCGCTTGGTACTGGCCTTCTTCTCCATCGTGCTTAGCTTCTCCTCGTTTGATCTTGATTGGTTTTGTGCTCCTGTAGGTTATGCTCTTTGCTCTCTATTGCTTGAGTGATAAATAGATTATACTAATAAAAGTTTCTTATATAGAAGAGAAGAACTAACCATGGTTTACAAACCTGAGTTAGGGTTAGGTGATAGGGTTTAGTTAACTAACTAGAGTCACCTAACCCTAGCTTGCACTCATAGAGAGAGGGTGCCATTTGCACTCTTACAAGTTACCCCTAGACAGAGAGAGCCATCTGCACACGATTTAATCTTCTCTTCAACGTTTGACAGAGGGAGCCATAGTAAATTCCCACATTTTTACAATATGTCTTCTATTGATTCTAGGATCTCAGTTGAGCCTTACTCAGTGTCTTTGGACTCCCGAATATCTGTAGATGCTTACAGTGAACCTCGAACTTTTCAAGAATTGGAGGACCACACATCACTGCTTCAAGAATTTCAAGATGAAAGCCACACTTGTGATCTAGCAGAAGCAATCAACCCTTTATGCTTCAAGAGGATTCCTCGTCGTGTGAGCCTCAAACGTTTTGAATACCTTACTTGTGACCGGCAACTTATAATAGATGTTGCCAGGAAGTGTTGCTCATCTGAATGTTTGGGTAAGCTTGGCAAGAAAGGCTTAAAAGAAATTCGGCGTTCGTATTTTTCTTTAAATGGTGAGGAGCAAGACACCTTTCTTATGGCTCGTTTGCAGCTAGTACAAGAGTCTTCATCAAGGAATGTAGTATCTTTTGAATATTATTTGAATATAAGTGATAGATGTTGTCGAAGAGCTTTTAGAATTGCTTTGGGCCTTGGTAATCTACGGCTTAATAGGATCCAACATCGTTGCCTGTATGCGGATACGTTGGTTCCATCACGATTTGAAGAGGTGTGCAGTAAAGGATTGGTGGGTAACCATGCTGTCAACTGGATGCAAAAATATTTTCAATTGCACTGTGAGGTCATGCCTACTACTGGAAGGCTTCATCTATCAGACAACTACACAAGAGATGAGTTGTTTCAAATCTATAAGGATGAGATGGAAAGTGCCGGCGAAAGATATGTACATTATAGCCAGTTCACTAGATTGTGGAATACAAAGTTCAGTAATGTAGTGATTCCTCGAAAGGTACGAATGGGCGTTTGTGCGCTATGTGCAAATCTAAAAAGCATGATTAAGGTTGTAAAAGCTGACAATGTTCAAAAGGAAAATTATAAGAGACTTTTAAAAGAACATCGAGATGTTCAAGCTCAAGAACGAATGAAGGCCATGCACCATAGAGAAAAAGCTTTGAAATTCCCTAGTCGGTATATGTGTTTGATGATTGATGGCATGGATCAAAAGAAAACATGTTTACCGCATTTTGCTCGTATTCCAAAGGACATTCCCGAAGAATGTCTCGTGCAAATGCATTTGGTGGGTTGTTTGTCTTATCACACAGAAGTCAAACCATATGTTTTCCTTACGTACCCTAATGTCCATAATGACCCGAACCTTACCATAACAATAATGCACAAAGTATTACAATCTTGTATTGGACACTTGCCACCAGTGTTGTATGTGCAGCTTGATAATACTGCAAGAGAGAATAAAAATGCTAGTGTGTTCGGATATTTGAGTATGTTGGTGCATAAGGGCTTGTTTAAGAAGGTCAAGGTGAATTTCTTGTTGGTTGGTCATACTCATGATCACATTGATCAAATGTTCAGCACATTCTCTAAGAAGTTGTCCCGCTATGATGCATTTACACTGCCCGCGTTATGTAACTTGATAGTTGATGCTTATACACCAAAACCAGAGGTACTGCATCTAACAGAGGTGTATGATTTTAAAAGATATGCACTTGAAACAGATGCTGACCATAATAAAGTGTTTGCTCGACTACACAACATTAGTTTTAACCATGTATTTAGAATGAAATGGGTTGAAACAAGAAATTCTACATTGTTGTATGCAAAACAATATTCATCCTCAACAGAATGGGAGCCACAAGATGGTTGTAAATTTTTGCTTAATATGCCTGTTTGTACAGTTGTGCATGGTGCTAAACAAATGCCATATGAGGATCGAAAGCTTTTTACAAGCAATAGTGATGCTTTAGATGAGAAAAGAGAATTATGGAAACAATCTCTTGAAGTCAAAAGAAAGCATATAGAGCATGCAAAGAAATATGCGGGGGATCAATGCGTTTCGTGGTGGGATAGTTTTTTTCTTGATCAATACAAGATCATTGACTTTTTATTGGAAGACCAGTGGCCAATAACGAGCCCTTTTACTTGGCTATTTAGCATTAGTCCTACATTATGCTCACATCCCCCTTCGCATGAGCTTGCAAAGTTGATTCACCCTCAACAAAGAGATATTTATGTAGGGCCTAGAATGTCAAAAGAAGCTGAGGCAAGATGGCGTGGTGACTTGCAAGATATAGAAGTTGGCACATTGATCGCTACACTTGCAGATGGTGATGACCTAGGCCATCCATTTTGGATTGCGAAGGTTCTAGAATTGATTAAAGATGAACCTCGTAATAAGTTGCTCTCATTGAAAGTTCACTGGTATCACACAACATGTCAAAATGCTTTCACAGGAAAATATACATTGGAGATGATAACAACAACTACAGGAAGGGGTACGAAAAGAAGAAAGAAGAATATTCGAAGGATCACAACCCTACATTTGGAGGATGTAGATATTATTCTATATGATTTCGCATTAACCAAATCCGGTCATTTGAGGAAGTCTACAATTAATATGCTTACTGAGAAGCTCAAGATCTTGAATTTGGAGCTTCCACAACGCCAGACAAGAGGCACAACTCATAACCCCACTGAGGTTGGCTTGCATTTAGATGAAGATGGTGCCTTAGTAAATACTTCGGAAGAGGATGAAAGCTCTCATATGTCTGTGCGAGATAGTACTAGTTTTGATGATTACCTTAATTAAACCCTCTTATTAGTGAAGGAACAACTCGTCTTTCTCCTTTCATCTAATCTTTTGTAAATTTGAATCATGATCGTGGTAATTTTTTGTGTATTGAATATAAAAATAGTAAATATAACATATTTTTGCAATTCTTGAATTTTAAAAAGCCTAAAGATAGATTTCTTTACCTGAATTTGGTGATTTTTTTGTTTCTTTAAATCTTCATACCGTCTAGAATTTGTTATATTTTTGAGCTATTTTCTTATTTGCTTGATACCAGTATCAATGTGTTTTTTATACTACAACAAAAACGGAGGATTTCTTATGGTATCAGAGAGAATATTTCAAATGTTTCTCATTTTGCGCAATGTTTCCCCTTCTTCGCGCAAACATGTTGATGGAAAACTGCGGATATTCGGATGCGAGGCTTGCATGCTTGTGCCTAAGGACGAACACCACAAGCTCAAGTCAGGGACATGGAAGTATATCTTTCTCGCTTATGGACCTAACAGAAGCTTTGGATACCGACTCTGGGTGTCGAATGTGGTCTAATGGACGCATTCACACCTATACGCCCAGTTAGGCTATATTTGTAATTTAGGAGAATAAGGGCCTTTTGCCCTAACTTGGTTAAAAA
>CAKZGI010000300.1 GCA_936914905.1 uncultured Trichormus sp.
TATCATGTGTAGTGGCTTGTTTTGTCGGAAAGGTCGAAACGCAAAAGTTCACCTCTTCAGATCGGTTGGACTATTGTCCTGCTCACTAACCCTTCTTGTTCTTTGCTGGAAATTCTTCGGATTATGTAGCTTCGTTGTAGTTTGTTGGCTGATCTGTCAGTAGTGGCCGGTGTGGCTAGAGTAGCTATGTTACTACTCTCGTGTCCCGCGGGATCTTGATAAGTTGGAGTACTGGCCGTAGCCGTACTAGTGGCAAAAGAGGCACTCCAATTTTCGGTCCCTGTGATTCTCGACCATGGCAAGACATTCCTGGAAGATCGTAATGACTCTGCTTTTAGTCCATATCGGGTGCACCTAGACCTTCCATGTGGAGTCATGGATGAAGGTTATGAACTATGATGTGGCATGGGACCCTATACATAGGCATGAACTATGTCAAGCAGACTTGACTCTCATTATGTGACCGTGGGATGGGGTACCGATGTCTGCTTTCCATATTGGCAGTGTACACATTAACTAATGGTCAGAGAAGGATATTTTGGGGATGTATCTGGCTCTAGATAGATGCATGATGCCAAATTTTCTGAAATGCCCTAGTCTTCCCTGCAAGAACGATGACACTAGAAGATCTACCAAGAAAAGTCTGCTCCCTCTGAGAGTGACATAAAGTGGGTCCAGCAAGTCTACCTTTGGTCCAAGGGCGAGCAAGAGGTTTCTGTGATGAAGTGTCCATCCTCCGGAAGACAATCCTATGTGTGGTTCTCATGAGACTTGGTCCGTATCTGCGAGGTACTTGAGCCTATGTCTCGTTCTAATGAGACTTGCTTCAATTTTGTGAGGTACTCGAGCCTCTGGAGGAGCTTCTACTGTGGTGATGCCGATCACGAAGATCCTAGACTGCACAGGCTTCACCGGATGTTTTTTGCTCCAATGGCTTTCTTTGGGCATCTTCAGAAAGAATGGACCCAGTAGCAGACACAAAGGTCATTGCCGTCGTAGAGGCATTGCAGATTGTCATAACGAAAGTCTACCATGACCGAGGCATACTGCTCACCTCGGACAGCCCAAGCTTGGTATTGGGCCAAGAGATGAGGGGAAGAATCTTCGGTCAGCCCAATCGAAGATTCTTCCCCTCACCTTTTGGCCCAATACCAAGACTTCCACGAGCTATTCGAAAAAATGAATGCCAAACTCCTTCCTATGCATTCACCTTACGATTATACTATCAACATTCAAGAAGGAAAAACTATAGCACTTGGTCCCATTTACAAACTCTTCAATGAGGAATCCAAGGTGTTATATGCATATCTTACAGAGAATCTTGAGAAAGGGTTTATTCACCAAAGCTAGTCTCCCACCAGTGCCCCAATACTCTTCATTAAGAAAAAAGAATGCTCCATTCAACTTTGTGTAGACTATTGATGCCTTAATGCTAGCATAGTAAAAAACAGCTACCCTCTACCCTTAATCTCTAGTCTCATCGACCAACTGTGATCCGCCATGATATTCACTAAAATCAACCTCGACGGTGCATACAACCTCCTACATGTCCAAGTGAGTGACAAATGGAAAATCCCTTTTTGCACGCATTGCGGCCATTTCGAGTATTGTTTCATGCCTTTCGGCTTGACAAATGCCACAACCATCTTCCAACATCTCATTAAGAACATTTTGGTGTTCTCTCCAAACCTTACTTGCAGCACCAGCACATTTGGACGGTCCTCAACCCCTTCGGGAACACAAATTGTATGCCAAACTCGAAAAATGTAAATTCCACCAGCCCAAAAGTGGAGTTTATTCGATTTTTGATTGAGCCATATGCGATCGGCATAGATCCCAAGAAGATTGATTAATACCTTGTATAAACCCCGCATAGTACTAAAGAGATCCAATTTTTTGTCGATTTCGCTAACTTCTACCGTCGTTTCATCCACAACTATTCTGCTCTCGTTAAACCATTGATGTGTGTCCTCAACAAAGGTCAATCAGGGGAACTCTACAGCCTAACAATCATTTGAGGCTGTCTAAGGAGTTTTTATGTTAGCCCCTGTCCTTCTCCATGTAGATCCGACCAAACCACATATTCTAGAAACAGATGCCCCCAAATTCGTGCTTGCTTATTAACGGCCGTGCAATGTGGAGAAGCCAAGCTTGGCGCTACCCTAAACACTATGTATAAATTAGTAAAAAGATAATAAGCAAGGGGGTCATTTTCAGTAAAGCTTCAGTGTGTATAGTCTCTCTCTCTTCCTCTCTGTCTCTTCTGTCCTTGTATCTGCCTCTTCCGATCTCTAACTTCCTCCGGGCCTCTGAGCTCGGATTTGCATACCCAAGGAACTAGGGCTCCCGTACAACCTCATCAAGAACCAGTAGGACTAACACTTGGCGATCCTACTAGTCGTTGCTGCAGCATTG
>CAKZGI010000301.1 GCA_936914905.1 uncultured Trichormus sp.
CTGATAACTGATAACTGATAACTGATAACTGATAACTGATAACTGATAACTGATACTACGGTTGTCCTGTGACGATATATGCTACTCGTTGGCCAATGTTGGTAGCGTGATCTGCCATTCGTTCTAAACAGCGAATTGCTAATGTTAGGAGTAAAATTGGCTCAATTACTCCTGGAACATCTTTTTGGTGTGCTAGGGTATGGTATAATTGCTTATAAGCATGATCTACGTCATCATCTAAATACTTGAGCCGCCGACCATTGATTTCATCTAAATCTGCCAAAGCTAGTAAGCTGGTTGCTAACATTGCTTGGGCATTGTTAGACATGAGTGCAATTTCTGGTAGAGAAGCATGAGGTGGATAAGGAAATATTTTAATGGCTATTTCGGCTAAATCTTTGGCATAATCCCCAATCCGCTCTAAATCCCGTACTAATTGCATAAAAGCACTTAAACAACGCAGGTCTTGAGCCGTAGGTGCTTGCAATGTCATGATTGATGTACAGTCAGATTCTACTTGTCTATAAAAGCGATCTATTTTCTTATCTAGTCTGGGAAGTTCTTCAGCTGCTGTTAGGTCACGGGCAAATAAGGCTTGGTGACTAAGCCGGAATGACTGTTCTACTAAAGCTCCCATACGTAATACATCACGTTCTAATCGCTTAATGGCTATTGTAGGCGGAGTATTTCGGGGATTGGTATTATTAATTACAGCTTTCACATTTTTAATCTCAAAGTTGAAAATATTTTTTAACTATAATCTTGCCTTGGCGAGTTTGCCACGACTTCAGGGAGTTGAATTTGTATCCAAGCGCCTCCGGTATCTGGATGGTTCATGGCCTTGATAATACCACCATGGGCAATGATTATTTGCTGGACAATTGCTAAACCCAAACCACTACCTGTAATTGCTGTTATTGTTTTCCCTTCGGGAAGTGACTCATGATGTCTGGCTTTATCTCCTCGGTAAAACCGGTCAAAGACATGGGGTAAATCTTTGGTTGCAAAACCAATACCAGAATCTATAATATTAATTTCTAGGGTCTGAGAGAAACGATCGCCCATAATAAATTCATTGACTGAGATCACTTTTATTTCAATGAAAATAGTTGTATGCGGAGGGCTGTATTTAATGCTGTTATCCAATAAATTGACAAATACCTGGTACATCCGGGACTTATCGGCTTGAATGCAGATCTTTTGTGTTCCAGTATAAGAAATACTTAAATGCTGATTTTGTGCTAATGGTTCTATTGTTTCCCAAACCGATGCAATGAGTGATCCCACATCCACCGATTGCAGATTCAGCAGTATCGTCGAATTAGTTTCTATTTGCGTCAGTTCTAACCAGCTTTGCACCAAATTAATCAGCCGATCAACTTCCTGCATCAAGCGGTTCACCCAACGGTCTAAGGGTGATTCTAAGCGTGTTTGCAGAGTTTCCGCTACCAACCGAATGGAAGTTAAAGGTGTTCTCAGTTCATGGGCTAGATCAGAAAAAGAGCGATCACGCTGCTGATTCATATCCAGTAATGGTTGACGATTTTCTAAAAATACTCCCACCTGTCTTTGAGGCAAAGGCAAGCTAAAAGCCTGTAAAGCTAAAGGTTTTAACTCCAACATCGCCTTAGCATTATCAAGAGAAGGATGAAAAATCCATTCTCGCACTTGCCGCTTTTGCCAATCACGAGTTTGTTCAATTAACTGATCCAATTCATAGGATCTTACCAACTCTAGCAACAAACGCACCTGTCCCGGTTGCCACCTGTGAAGATGTAATATTTCCCTAGCCTGCTGATTACACCACAATAGTTGGTTTTCTTCATCTACTTGCAAATATCCCAACGGAGCAAAATCTAGCAGTTCCTTATAGGTTTGCAATGATAACTGCAAATCTTGGTGCTGTTGCTTCACAGTTGACATTTCCTGTCGCAAGAAGGGAAGAAGCGGCAACCCTATCTTACCACAATGGGAGCCCAGAGGCTGGAGAACTTGCTCGAAATACCTCTTGAGTTGAATCTGTTGCCAAAGCCAAAAACCAAAACCCACTGCCAAACCCAGCAAAAATCCCAATAAAAGCATTTGAGTCGTTAGTTATTTTGTAATTACTAAAAACTAACAACTATATTTACCAATTAGCCAAATCTATAGCCAAAACCTCTCACAGTCACAATATATTCTGGATGGCTGGGGTCTTGCTCTAACTTTTCCCGCAACCAGCGGATATGAACATCTACAGTTTTACTATCACCAACAAAATCCGGACCCCAAACGTGATCTAGCAGTTGCTCCCGTGACCATACCCGACGAGCATAACTCATAAAAAGTTCCAGCAAGCGGAATTCTTTTGGTGATAGATTTACCTCTTTGCCACGAACCAACACACGACACTCTTGAGGATTTAAGCTAATCTCTTTATACTTGAGTACAGGTATCAGCGGCAAAGTACTTAAACGTTGACGACGCAGTAAAGCGCGACAGCGAGCCACCAACTCCCGCATACTAAAAGGTTTCGTTAAGTAATCATCTGCACCAACCTCTAAACCTATAACTCTGTCAGTTTCACTACCCTTAGCACTGAGCATCAAAATCGCTACAGCATTACCTTGATGACGCAGCAAGCGGCAAATATCGAGTCCATTAATCTGCGGTAGCATTAAATCCAAAACCACCAAATCAAAAGGTGATTCCCCGGAATTAGATTCGCAACTTTTGAGAAATTCCACAGCTGCGCGGCCATCAGCAGCAGTAATAATCTCATAACCCTCTCTTTCCAAAGCCACAACTAGCATTTCCCGGATGAGTTCTTCATCTTCAACTACTAGAATGCGGCTGGTTTGACTGAGATCCGCTTTGGCAGAATATTTACTTAATTCAGTGGTATACATTGATAACACAACAGTTTGAGACTGTGCTTGTATTGGAAATTCAGTAACTGCCCATCATCCAGATTGATTCCAGAGGATCTATTTTTGACAGATTGTATTGAATATGACAAATTCAGTATATCATAAATCACATTTCCTAACCAGCTGACAAGTACAGCAGATTGCAGATAAATTAGGTATAGAATCTAAATTGAAACCTAGACAGCAAGAGAGTTTTACTCCTGACTCGTGCTGTATTTTTCACGACTTTGCGTATTTATCCCGGATAAGTGAGATTTTATCTTGACAATCATAAACTGCTTGAGTAAACTTAAACTCTTAGTATAAGAGTACTACTAAGTAGTTCAGGAGACAGAAGAGAGATAGAAAGAAATTTTTTAATTTTTAATTGATTTCTCTCCTCACCTCCCCCATCTCCGTTTCCCTGATATCTGCATAGGGTATGTTTTATTACCCGTGTAATCAACACTTATTCTAGGAATTGAAACTGATGACCACAGGTACAATCAAAGACAGCAAACAACAATTAGTGCAAGCATTTCAACTAATTATTAGAGAAAGAAAAAAACTAGAATCCAAAATAGCTACAAAACCAGAAGAAGCTGAAAAAGCCAAAAACCAAGAAATTTTAACAGCAGCGTCTACATACACCGTTGATATTATTGTTAAAGCTTTAGCTGATTTACAATTAGGATTTGGTAGCATTATTAATGCACTTTCAGAAAAATTAGCTCAAGACAATTCTAAATTAGATGAACTGAATCAAGCGATAGTAATTGAAACTAAACGACTGCAAGAGTTACAGCAAATTAGAACTGTTGCCTATACTTTAGATATTTTTACTCAAGAGCATCAAGAGAAATTAATAATTTTATAACAAAACACTACTAATACAAGGGAAGCCTTAGAAGAGGAAATTGCTCAAAAAGGTAAAGAATGGCAAAAGGAACAGGCGGAATTTGAGGAGAAACTGCAAATTTACAATGAGTTATTAGCTAAAGAACGTCAGCAGGAACAGGAAGAATATCAATATAAATTAGAAACAACACGCAAACTGAATACAGATGCCTATCAAGCTAAAAAATACAACTTAGAACTAGAAATACAAGAAGCTACAGAACAAAAAAATAAAGACTGGGCAGAACGAGAAAAAGATATCACCGAAAAAAAAGCCTCTATTTACGGAATGTCAATATAAGGTGACAGCATTTCCGACAGAACTGGAAGAAGCAATTAAAAAAGCCAGGGAAGCAGCTATCAAAAACACCAGTCAAAAAGCGAAAGTTGACGCTGATTTATTGGAAAAAGAATGGCAGTCTACTAAACAGAGTTGTGAAGCTAAAATTCAATCTCTGGATGAAACAATTCAGAAGCAACTTCAGCAAATTGAAGGTATTTCCACTCAACTACAAACTGCGCTCAACCAAGCCCAAGATTTAGCAATGAGAGCTTTTAATAGCAGTTCCAATAATGCTAAATAAGGTTTCTGACATTAATCTTGCATAATTAGGACGGGCAAGATATCCATCACACAAGACAATTAGCTGAATTATAGGTTAAGTATTTTGAATTTTTCACAGGTTAATTATGCCACCTAAAAAGCCAACTGATAAAAACACAAAAGCCGAAATTATTCAAGCTTATGAGGAGTTAGGGAAAGAACAAGCATCTTTGAAAAATCAACTGGAACAAGGAAAAAAAGAATCTTAAACTGTATCGAAATAAAGGCCCAAAGTAGAAGGTAAAACAGAACCTAAAATAGCATAGCTATGATACAGCCTAATGGTATTCAGCAAAAAATGAATAATACCATCGAAAATTGGGTGGAAATTCAACTGGGCTTTGGTAGTGCTACTAATGAATTATCGAAACAGTTAAGTACAAAAGCTTCTCGTTTGTCGTAAATTGGGGAATCTGTAAACAATGAAATTCAACAATTAGTGCAACTGCATAATTTAGAGATATCTGAAGAGATTTTAGATACTCTCGTTGAGTCTTATGATAATAATGAAAAGGCTTATCAGGAAGAGTATGGCGAACGTTATGAAGTTTTATCGCAAGAAATATTAGAACTTAAGAATACTTGGACAAAGGAACAGGAAGAACACCAAAGGATAATTCAAGAACGCAATGATAATCTGAATAGGACTAGACAACGGGATACAGCCGAGTATAAATATGATTTAGAACTCCAGCGAAAATTAGCGAGTGATGAATATGCACAACAGGAGAAGTTATTATATAAAGAATTGGAAGAATTGCAACAAGAAATGGAAAAACAATGGACTGCAAGAGAAAAAGCTATTTCTGAGCGAGAAAAACAATTTGAATAATTGAAGACTAAGGTAGAAGCTTTTCCGAAAGAGAAAGAAGCAGCTATTAAAAAAGCTACGGAAGAAGGTAAAGGTATTGCCAGTTATCAGGCTAAGGTTAAAGCTGATTTGTATGCTAAAGAAGTGGAAGGACAAAAGCGTCTTTATTAAAAGAGGTTGCAATCTTTACAACCGACTATTACTAAATCAGGAAACACGATTACAAAATCTATCAAAACAATTTGAATCGGCATTAAAACAAGTTCAGGATTTGGCTGTTAAAGCCATTGAAGGAACTTCTAATGTCAATTATTCTTATCAGGCTATTAAGGAAATAGCTTTAGAACAGGCTAAGAGTCAGCTAAAGAATGAATAAAGTAGGGGGAACATCGAATTCTCAAAATAAATGTAGAGATCTGATTATACTTGCGACTCTACATTTATTTTGAATTTTGTTGGCGGTAGCGTACCGGAGGCACTATTTTGAATTTTGAATTGATTTATTCTGTCTTTGATTTTCCTAGTCCGTTGGGTGGTTATGGTCTTTTGCTTTTAGCGGTTTTGTTTATTTGTGCTTTTTCGGAATTTTGATTGGAGTTGACTTTCTGGTTAGACATTAGATTTATCTGTAAAGCTATCAACTATTTTACCTACACTAGGGAGATAAATCATTCCAGAAGTCTATGATAGATTACTGATAAGACTAAATCAAGCGAAGCTAGAAAAATTTAGATTGGGTGGAATATCTTGAATGCGTCCTGATCCGATCGCACGTAATGCCTCTTTCAGATCAATGTGCCCAGTATACAAGGCTTTACCAACTATTACACCTGTGACACCTTGGGGTTCTAGGGCTAATAAACTCAACAAGTCGGTGACAGAACTAACACCACCAGAAGCAATGACAGGTATGGAAATTGCTGCACCGAGTTCTCGTAATGCGTCTAAGTTGGGGCCTTCTAAGGTACCATCACGGTTGATGTCAGTGTAAATTATGGCTCCTGCACCTAATTCTTGCATTTGGGTAGCGAGTTGGGTGGCTAAAACTGTTGAGGTTTCTAACCAACCGCGAGTTGCTACTAGTCCGTTACGGGCATCTATACCGATGATAATCTGTTGGGGAAATTCCTGACAAAGTTCTTGGACTAGCTGGGGTTGTTCTACAGCGACTGTTCCCAGGATTGACCATTGTACACCGAGATTAAATAATTGTTGTACACTAGAGCGATCGCGCAATCCTCCACCTACTTCAATTGGTACTGAAATAGCATTACTGATAGCTTCAATTGCTACTAGGTTAACGATTTTACCTGCTTTGGCACCATCTAAATCAACTAAGTGTAATCTCGTTGCACCTTGGTCTGCCCACATTTTCGCAACTTCGACAGGGTTTTCGCTGAATACTTGCGATTGTGCGTAGTCGCCTTTATATAGTCTTACACAGCGACCTTCTAATAAATCAATTGCTGGTATTACTTCCATAATTTTTAATTGGTAATTGGTGATTGGTAATTGGTGATTGGTGATTGGGCATTGGCCATTGGGCATTAGGAAAATTACTTCCTCATCTCCCTGATCTCCCCCAGTCCCTAGCCACCTGTTACCTATTCCTTAATTCCTGCACTGCTTTACTAAAGCCTAAGACCAGTAAAATGTTGGAAAGGGTTAAAAATACCTCTGCACCACCATGTAACCAGTCTATATTGGCTAAAGCTTCTCCATAAGCAACTTTGGCATAGATACCAGCGGGGATGGTGACCGCGACAAATACCAAAGTGCCGTAAAATCCATATAGGCCTAAACGAGGTATTTGTGGACTGCGGCTGATAAACCACAAGAAACCCAAGTAGGGAAATAGAGAAAGGGCGAAAAGGGTTTCTTTTGATATCATTGCTCTGATTTGATAGTTTTTGCCTCAACTGTGTTTGCAGACTGGGTAGAACGCAAAATCCATACTGCTGCTCCCCAAAGGGTAAAATTACCCACTAATGTCATGGTAGCTTGTAGGGTGACTAACCATTCTAAAGATTCTGCATTGTCGAAATAATGCCAGGTGCAAGCACACATAGCACTTATTAAAGCTGGTAACATGGCAAAGGACAATCCCCACCAACTGCGGTTTTTTGTCAGTTCACCATAAATCCAGATTAACCAAATAGCGGCTATCCACTCAATGACGCTAGAAACGTGAATAATCCAGGTGGGAATAGAAAGGGCGTGCATAAGCAATTCAAAATTCAAAATTCAAAATTCAAAATGGTGAAGATACGTGTTTTGTTGTCTGGGTATTACGGTAAGGGTAATGGTGGTGATGAGGCTTTGTTAGCCACACTTCTGCAAATGCTACCACCTGATGTAACGCCTGTTGTGCTTTCTGGAAATCCTGAAGAAACTCATCGGCGTTATGGTATGGAAAGTTATAACCGCATGGAGTTATTACAGGTAATCAAAACTTTGCGTTCTTGTGATGCGTTCATTTGGGGTGGTGGAAGTTTAATGCAGGATGCGACTAGTGCCATTAGCCCTTTTTATTATGGCGGATTAATGGCGATCGCTCAAGTCATGGGTTTAAAAACTGTGGCTTGGGGACAGGGAATAGGTCCTTTATTGCGTCCTGAAACTCGTTGGTTAGCAAAGCGGAATTTTGCTGGTTGTAGTCAAGTTAGTGTGCGCGATCGTAATAGTGCTGCTTTATTATCAGATTGGGGTATACCTCATATCCTTGCACCAGATCCCGTTTGGGCGTTAGAGTCTAAGCCAGTACGTGAATTAGCATATTTACCACAACCAAGAATTGCGGTTACTTTAAGAAATCATCCCCAACTTACAGAAACGCGGTTAGCAAATTTAATTGCTGGTTTAGTTGATTTACAACAAGCTACACAAGCATTTATTTTAATAATACCATTTCAAAAAAGTGAAGATTTAGGAATTTCGGAAAAGATTCAATCACAGTTAAAAGATCTTAGTAAAATTATCTGTGCGGAAGATCCACAACTTTTAAAAGGTATATTTCGTGGTGTAGAAATGGCGATAGGAATGCGTCTACACAGTTTAATTATGGCAGCTAGTGAAGGTTGTCGTTGTTTTGCTTTGAGTTATGACCCCAAAATCAACCGTTTAATGGAAAATTTAGCTATACCTGGATGGAATTTAGAAAATTTACCAGATGATGCAAATGTAATTAGTAGAATTTGGATTGAACATTATAAAAATAGTGAATCTTTTTCATCGGATAAAATACAATCTTTGATAAATGGAGCCTTGTTACATCGGGAATTATTGAAGGAAGTGTTAAAATGAAATCTTGCTAAGAGATATAAACTTCTACTAGAGAATAGATGAACATAGTTTATTCATACGGTGATTACGAGGTCATATATGTATTATGGGGACATGGCAGTACATGGAAAAAATAGACATTTACAACTTTTATTCCAAGCTGAAAATAAACGTGGTGCATATAAGATTTGGGCAGCTAAAATTCGCCGCAATATCTATTATCATGGTTGACTGCCAGAAGCACCTTTTTTCTGTTAGCACTCCCAGACAAATTTTATTTGTGGAAAGATAAAGGCTTATCTACTGATTTGATATAGGCAGATCAGGAACCTGAGCCTTTTCTTAAGCCTTATTACCCTAAAAAATATACCTCAGAATATGACATTAGTAGCGAAGAATTTGAGATAATAGTTTCAGATTGGCCTCATCAAGTATTAACACTACCATCTATGAATTTACTCCCAGACAATATGGATTGGCTAGTAAATTCAGGTTCATTTGATGCTATTCACCACGGCCATCTAAAATTGGAGGAACTGGTTTAATTGCAATGGGTGTTTATGTAGAAACGAATTTTGTTTTAGAACTGGCGCTACTTCAGGAGCAACAGGAAAGTTGTCAACAACTGTTAAACTTAGCAGAATCGGGACGAATCAATTTGATTTTACCCGCATTCAGTTTAACTGAACCTTATGAAACGCTGATTCGCAGAGAAAAAATACGCGGTAAATTATCACATAATTTGAGAGATGAGCTTAACCAGCTTGGCCGTTCTCTACCTTACCAAGAGGAGGTAAATACTTTTCAGGAGATTACTCAGTTTTTAGTCAATAGTGCGAAAGAAGAACAGCAAAGATTCCAAATGGTTGTAGATAAGTTATTAACGGTTAGCTAAGTTATTCCTGTGACAGTCAATATACTAACCGCAGCTATGAGATATCAGTCTGAACTTGACTTGACACCCCAATATGCCATTGTTTATGCTTCAGTTGTTGATCATTTAAGCAAATCAAGTCAACGGCAACGCTGTTTTATTAAAAAAAACTCTCAAGACTTTAATAATCGAGATATTCAAGATCCTTTAGATAGATATAGTTGGACAATCAAATTTAAATTTGATGCTGGATTAGGTATAACTAATTTAAGTTGTGGCACAAAATATACAACTGATTTTATAGTTTAGTTAAAGTTCATATCATCCCTAATGAGATTAATATGACAGTAATCACCCTCAACTTAAACCCCATTATCCAAGTTACCGATAACCAATTTTATCAACTCTGTCGAGAAAACCCTGAAGTCAAATTTGAACGCAATGCAAAAGGAGAAATATTGATAATATCACCGACAGGAGGAGGAACGGGAAAACGTAATATTGAAATTTCAGCAGACTTTATGTTTTGGAATCGTCAAACTAAACTAGGAGTTTGTTTCGATTCTTCCACCTGTTTTAAACTTCCTAATGGTGCAAATCATTCTCCTGATCTAGCTTGGATCAAAAAAGATGGGATGCACTCACACCGGAAGAACAGGAAAATTTTTCACCAATTGCACCAGATTTTGTTTTAGAATTAATGTCACCCAGTGATAGTTTGCAGGAAACGCAAACAACAATCCAAGAATATATAAATAATGGAGTTAAATTAGGTTGGTTAATTAATTGGAAAATGCGTCAAGTCAAGTTGAAATTTATCAGGAGAAGATGTTTTACCAGGATTTATTTTGAACTTGCAAATAGTCTGGGGATAAATACAAAAATATTATTCACCACTGAAATGGCGAAGCTTATCTCGGAAATAACAAAAACTTGGTGATTGATTATTATCAATGTCCATCAAGGGAGAAATTCTTGCTGCCCAAGCTACCTTTTCTCTACCAGTTGCCTTTTTCAGGCTAAAGCCAAAAATACCTATTTGATAATTAACCAGTTTCTCAAACATTCTGATTCCTGACTCACGACTCCTGAATTATTACTAGTTGTCTAACTGGAACCTGAAGACAAAACGTTGTCCCTTTTCCTATTTCTGATTCGTACCAAATTAATCCTTGATATCTTTCTACGAAAATTTCATAACTAATAGATAATCCTAAACCTGTCCCTTTACCGATGGGTTTATTTGTCAAGGATCGATCAAAGATATGTGATTTTACCTGTTCATTCATACCAGCACCATTATCGGGAATTTTAACTATTATAAAATCAGAATTGATAATTTTTGTGTGAATTAAAATTTGAGGATGGAAATTTGATCATGTTCCATTATTGCTAATATGTTTTCAAACTGAGACAGAACAGCATCTATGGCATTACTAAGAAAATTCATAAATACTTGATTGAGTTGTCCCGGAGAACATTCAATTAGAGGCAAATTACCATATTCTTTCGTTAATGCAATTTCTGGATGATTTTAGTTCGCTTTTAAGCGATGCTGCACACTTAATAAAGTGCTATCAATCCCTTCATGAAGATTAACAGAGTTAATTTACGCTTGGTTTAAACGAGAAAAATTTATTAAAGTTATGACTATTTCGGTGATGCGATCACTCGCTATTTTCATTAAAGTGCATAACTTAGGCAAATCTTCAGAAACAAAATCAAAACCAATTTCCTGAAGATATTTTTCAAAATTAGAATCTATATGAGGATATGCTTCTTGAAGAATATCTACTAGTTTCAATAAGTCATTAATATGTTTTCCTGCATGATTAATATTTCTATTAATAAAGCTGAGAGGATTATGAATCTCATGGGTAATACCCTCTACTAATTGTCCTAAATTAGACTTTCTTCAGTTTCAATTAATTGTGTTTGAGCGATTCTTAATTCTTTTAATGTCTATTCTAATTCTGAGATTATTACCGCTACTTTCTGTTGTATGTTCTAGATTACTGTAAGCATCATCAAGAGAATCAGCCATGATATTAAATTCGCTATTCTCGCTATTTCATCACTTCCCTGATCATCAACCTTGATTGTTACTCCAGAAATTAATCCAGTTTGATTCATGGGATTTAATGCAGGTTGTTTATAAATATATTCAGGTATTTGTTCATTAAATAGTTCAAAAATACTGCGGGCAGCAAAAGCATTAGATTTAGCTTCAAAAATCATTTCTTTTGTATGTTCTTCCACCGCTAAAGTATGTTACAAAATATAAATTAGCCTGAAAACCTCTTCACTTTTGCCTATTGCCATTTGGGTTCTCCAGCCCCACCCTGCGGGAAGGTGAAGCGCCTACATGGGGGAAACCACGCCACTTGCTTTATGCCGGGAAACCCTTCCACCGCAGCGGTTCACCAAGACCTTGCTGGTTCACCTCTTGCCTTGTCATAACGACAATTTTTAACGCCCACTTACTTATTAGTTGAAGGAAAAAATAGGGAATAGAGCAGAAATAGGGTAGATGTATACGTAATTTGTTCAACGAGCAAATAGGACTGCTATATAAATGGCAATTCAGATATAGCAACTGGCAAAGTAGTTGGGACATTAACCATAGTGCTAAAGCAAGGCTAATACTAACCTGTCAATATACAGTAGGTATTAATAAAAATCAGAATACAGTAGGTATTAATAAAAATCAGAAATAAAAAAATTGTTAACCCTGTTACTTGTTATTTGATTTTATTAAGATAAACTAACAATTCCTGACCATTGTACTTTTTTCTCCTTGTCCCGACGGTAAGAAAAGAAATGCTCAGGAGTTTGATAAGTACAATAGGGTGTTATCGCAATTTGTTCTTCACCAATTCCCAGTTGTTCCAACTGTAAAGCATTCACCCGACGTACATCTAAACGCACCTTTCCTGGTTCTGGATCTGCAAATAAAGGCGAATCAGGTAAACCATGTAAAGCATTAACTATTCTTTCTGACTCATCATGTGGTATAATAGTTCTTCCAAGTTCCGCAGCCACTTCCACGGAAACTTGGTAAACTTCTCCGGTTATTGCTGGACCCATTGCAATTCGCAAATTTTCCAGCTTACTGCCTTGGGACTGCATTCTATTAATAGCTTGGGGGACAATCTTTGCTGCTGTACCCCGCCACCCTGCGTGTAAAGCTGCTACCTGACCGATTTCAACATCACCAATCAGCACAGGTGTACAATCAGCACTGGCTACCCAAATCGCTTGTAAAGGTCGCTCACTAATCAAACCATCTGCCAAAGCCAAATTATCATCACTAGTTAGTAAATGCCTATCTACCTCCTGGGGAGTCAAAACAGTATTGCCATGCACCTGTTTTAAATGATAAGCTAAAGCCTCTGGTTGCAAGACCTTTGTCAACTCATGCGGTAGACGTGGCCAAAATTGTTGTGTAAAAAAACCATGGGGCCAAAGTTCTAAGAGATTACAAGTAAGGTAAGGTAGACCTTCCCAATTGTGCCAATGCCAAGTGTGCATCTTTCACCTAACCTCCACAAAAAATTGAAAACCGCCAATCAATGTTAACTTGAACAACCGCATTTAGGGGAACGGCTGTGGAATTTGATCAGCAACTTGTGGTAAATTTGCTCAAAGCAGGGCGAGAATATCCATATTTACCATTTTCTCTACATATTTTTGACAGCTTAACCTCAACTAATCAAACTGCGTGGAATCTACTTAAACAAGGAAAAAAACCAGGAACTGTCGTTATTGCCACCCAACAAACCGCAGGTAAGGGACAATGGGGAAGACAGTGGTTATCTCCTTCTGGTGGTCTATATCTGTCGGTGGCCATCACTCCTAAACTAGAAGCTACTGAGAGCTACCAATTAACCTTAGCCAGTGCTTGGGGAATTGCATCACAATTACGAAAGTGTAATGTGAGTGTAGGGATAAAATGGCCGAATGATTTAGTATTGGATGGCCACAAACTAGGTGGCATTTTAACTGAGACTAAAATCCACAAAGGACAAATTACCCAAGCAGTGATTGGTGTTGGTATTAACTGGGCTAACCCAGTACCCGAAACCGGCATCAATCTAGAATTGTGGCAAGATTCCCAGGATTTTCAGCCCATTCCTAACTTAGAAATGCTCACAGCCACAGTTTTACTAGGAATAGAATCCGGTCTAGAGTGTTTGAATATGGAAGGTATAGTCATACTGTTGTCTCGTTATATTGATTTACTGATAAACATGGGTGATGAAGTGTATGTGAATAATCTTTTAGGAACTGTAGTCGGGGTATCACCCGAAGGAAATCTCCGCTTAAGAATGGCTGGATATGATACTAAGGAACTGATCACACCAGAAATTTCTGTCGAACCCGGTACAATCAGTTTGGGCTACTGTAAATCTTCTGTTTAACTTTTTTAGACTTAATTACACACAACTGAGAGAACAAATGACGCAGCGCCATGAATCTGCCCATAAACGCTTAGATGATTTGCGAACTCAAGGTTTAATAAAAAGATGCTTTGCGTCTACATTATCAGCACAGAGCCTTGGTTGGTTGATTAGTGTTAGCCTCCTTCCTGGTGGCTTTGTATTTGCTCAAACGGAATCATCAGTAGATAACATCGTTCCCACTATTGAGAATTCCCAGCCAATAGTTGTTAAAGATACAGCCAAAAAAGAGACTGCTGCTGAAGCTACACCATCACAGCCAGATTTTGCCGAAAGACGAGTCAGACTCAAAAAGAAACTCCATCAGACAGAAGTTTCCCAATCAGCAGAACCAGTCAGAACTTCCAAACCCAAAGTAGACAACTCTGAACCTAAATTCAAGGAGAGAACTTCTAAACCCAAAGTGGAGAATTCTGAATCTAAAGTCACGGAGAGAAAGTCTGAACCCAAAGTTGAAACTCCGGCTAATTCAGTGGCTGAAAAACCCTCAGAAGTACCTCAACCACCGAATAACTCCAACGATACTAGTAGCAGGACAACCGCAGGGAAAAACAAAGATTATAATAACGCCTTAGTTGACCCTACAGATTACAACAATACTCCAACTGGTAAGTATGAAGCTCCCAGTTCTGTAGTTGTTACAGAACGTGGTGGTGGTTGTCAAGCAGTTTTCTCACAAAAAGAAATTGCTGCTGGTGCTTGCGGTAAAAAAGCTATTGATGGTCCCCGTGTGGCTGATTCTCCCAAGAAAACAGCACCTACTTGGATTCAAAAAAGCGAAACTGCTAGTTTGGAAAAAGCACCCAGATTCGAGAAAGTAGCGGCTGAGTCCAAATCAGCAACTCCCAGTGTGGTTAAGACTGTTGCTGGTGCTGTGAATAATAATACCAGTTGGCGTGATACCAACATTGGTCCTAGCAGTCATACAAAAACTGCATACCGCCCTAATCGGTTTATTCCTAATCCGAGCGAATTTTCACCCACTACAACAGAGAATGCGACACCTATAGCCCCCAGTTTTGGTACTTTACCACCACCAATGGCTGACGATAATGTGGCACCCCGTGTCAGCACTGTTTCCTATGATTTTGCGCTGGCATCGGTTTTACCACAAATACCTTATGGCAACACCTTAGGTTACCGTAGCGGGTCGGGAATGATGTTCCCCTTGTCTTTTGCTGCACCCATTACTTCTATATTTGGTTGGCGGGTTCATCCCATTACTGGGGATAGACGTTTCCACGCTGGTACAGACTTGGGTGCGCCCACAGGGACAGCAATTTTGGCAGCGGCTAAAGGTCAAGTAGAGACTGCTGACTGGATCGGTGGTTATGGTTTAGCAGTAACTATTAATCACAATTCTGCTCAACAAACCCTCTATGGTCATATGTCAGAAATCTTTGTCAGTCCTGGTCAGTGGGTAGAAGCAGGAACTGTAATTGGCCGAGTCGGCAGTACTGGCAACTCTACAGGCCCTCACCTGCACTTTGAAGTCCGCCACCTGACCCAAAACAGTTGGGTTGCTGTTGACCCTGGTGTACAACTACAAGCTGGCCTCAGCAACTTGGTACAAAACACAAGGACAGCACAAGCAAGATAGGGGTTAGGTAACAGGTGATAGTGAAAAAATTAGGGGAGCAGAGGAGATGGGGAGAATAATACTTTCTGCCTTTTGCCTTTTGCCTGTTCCCTGTCCCCTATTCCCTGTTCCCTGTTCCCTGTTCCCTACAAATACCCGTGTTCTGTTAAGAATGCGGGTGTAATTACATCCAATTCAGCTTGATCTGGATCTTGATTGTGTTGGTTGCGGGGATAAAGGAATTTTTCGACATATTTACCCAAGATATCTGCTTCTAAGTTCACCCAACTACCAGGGACTAAATGGCTGAGATTTGTCTCGGAGTATGTGAGGGGAATGACTGCTGTTGTAAACTGGGAGTGTTCATGTTGATATGTGGCTACAGTGAGGCTAATACCATTGATGGCGATGCTACCTTGAGGGACGATATAGCGAGCGATCGCGTCCGGTGCAGCAAAGGTCATTTCCCAAGAAGTAGCAGTTTGTGATGCTGATATTAATTGACCAATCCCATCTACATGACCCATAACAAAGTGGCCGCCTACTTTTCCACCCACTCGCAGCGACGTTTCTAGGTTGACATATCTGGCTTGGGTTTCTTCTCTACCCAAAGTTGTACGACGCTGGGTTTCTGGCGAAGGGGTGGCGATAAAGCCATCTTTTAAAATTTCTTCGACTGTTAAACATACCCCATCTACCGCTACACTGTCACCATAAGTTAAATCTTGCATAATTGCATCCGAATGGCTGATAAAATTTATCTGCCAAGAATCGTTCGATAAGGGTTTGATTGTTCCTAATCCTTGAATTAATCCTGTAAACACGGTTTTTCTGCCAAGCTAACTCTATTTATTGCTTAATTTTGGCTGAAATTAACTGAGTAATTACGAGCAAAAATGTAAAACTTTTGCAGATAATTTATAACCTGTTTTTTTTGGTAGATGAACAGTCACACATTCGCATCAATCTCAAGGCATACTTGGGTAAGATGCTTATTATATTGGGAGAGCAATTTCAGTAGATGATGATGATAAAGTTATCTGTTCCGCTAAGGTTTGGAGTGTAGTGTATGGGGAATAGTCAGCTTTTCTGATTGACACTCAAAAGTTATTTAGACAGACCAAAGTGAATCGTTGATCACAAAAAAGTCACTATTTACGTAAATATCTTTTGATAAAGCCCAAAAACTTAGAAGTGTCTTTCTTAACCCCTATTCCCAGTCTTCACCGAAAACTTTTCTATTTAGTGAATTTGACATAATCTGCTGTTCACTACAAGTTCGGAGTTTAATAGAAGCAATTATAGAGAAGAAAAGCCCTATGTTTACTTCTGTCCCAAATAAACCTGTTCAAACGTATTATTTGCCACAGAGCACTCAAGCGATTAAAGGATTGTTGAGGGTTAGCCAATGATTGAAATGAAAGTCGCTGGTATAGCATTAGATGCCATAACCCGCAGTCCGATTGTACTCCTGAAAGATAGTTCAGATCGTAGGGCTTTACCAATTTATATAGGTCAGGAACAAGCGAGAGCTATTATGGGTGCTATGGAGCATCAAAAACCTCCTAGACCTTTAACCCATGACCTGATGGTGAATATCTTGGAAGCGTGGAATATGACCTTAGAAAAGGTGATTATTCATTCTTTGCAAAAGGATACATTTTACGCAGCTTTGATTGTTCAGCATGGCGAGGTAAAAAAAGAAATTGATTCTCGTCCTAGTGATGCGATCGCTATTGCTTTGCGTACAAATACCCCTATTTGGGTCATGGAAGAAGTAGTAGCTGATGCCTCTATACCGGTTGATCGTGATGCTGATGAAGCTGAACAACAAGCCTTCCGCGAATTTATTTCTAATCTTCGTCCTGAAGACTTGATCAAGCGATTTGGTAATGGTGACGGTTAATAAAAAAGAAGAGGGTGTGGGGTGTAGGGTGTAGAGAGGTGGCGAGGATGAGGAAGATTGGGGAGAATAATTTTCTATCTGTTACCTATCACCTGTCACCTATCACCTGTCACCTGTCACCTGTCACCTGTCACCTATTCCCTATTCTCTATTCTCTGACTTTATGCAATATCGACGTTTTGGTAAAACTAATTTACACTTCTCGGTTTTTTCTTTAGGAACAATGCGTTATTTAGCTAACGCGGAAAATGCCTATAAAACTATTGAGAAAGCTTTATCGTTAGGCATTAATCACATAGAAACAGCTAGAGGTTATGGAAAAAGTGAAGAGTATTTAGGTGCAGCAATAAAACGTGGTTTATCAGTACCGCGAAATCAGTTATATATCACCACCAAAATTCCCCCCTGTGTTGATGCTGACACCATGCGTCAATGTATTGATGAGTCATTAAACCGATTAAATTTAGACTATCTCGATTGTTTGGTTATTCATGGTTTAAATACTAGAGAACATTTAGAATGGGTACAATCTAAAAACGGCTGTATGCAAGCTGTACAAGAAGCAGTAAATGATAGCAGAGTCAAACATATTGGTTTTTCTACACATGGTGCTTTAGATATAATTTTAGCAGCAATCAATACAGATTTATTTGAATTTATAAATCTCCATCATTATTATTTTTTCCAACGCAATACTTCAGCTATTCAAGCAGTAATTGAAAAAGATATGGGTGTGTTTATTATTTCTCCTGCTGATAAGGGAGGAAGACTTTATACACCACCAGCAACTTTAAAAGAACTCTGTCAGCCATTTACACCTTTAGAATTAAATTATCGGTTTTTGTTGAGTGATAATCGCATTACAACCTTGAGTGTAGGTGCTGCAACTCCAGAAGAATTAATTGCACCTTTAGAAGTTGCTGATGATGTTGGTGAATTAACAGCAGCAGAAATTAGTGTTTTTGAAGAATTAGAAAATCAGCAAAATCAGGTTTTAGGAACTGATAAATGTAGTCAGTGCTATGCTTGTTTACCTTGTCCTGAAAATATCAATATTCCTGAAGTTTTAAGATTAAGAAATTTAGCTGTAGCTTATGATATGAACGATTATGGAAAATATCGTTATGGAATGTTTGAAAATGCTGGTCATTGGTTTCCAGGAATGAAGGCAAATCGTTGTACAGAATGCGGTGATTGTTTACCTAAATGTCCTGAAAATTTAGATATTCCGGCTTTGTTAGCAGATACCCATGAAAGATTAAATGGGAAAGCTGGGAGAAGATTGTGGGGTTAATATAGCAGGAGTCAGTAATCAGTAATCAGCAGTAAAAGCGGGGTAAGGATGGCGTTGTTGGTCAATTTCTGCAAATATTTCTGTTAAGTCAGGTTGGTTTTCGCATATACCAAATAATTTATTTAGTTTAGCTGATTTTTCCTCTTCTGTTAAAGATAATTGTGGTTCGGAAATTTGCTTTTCAATAAAATCTAAATCTAATATTATTTCTGTTCCATCTGGAGGATTATTAATTTGTTCTAGAATTTCAATGTTTTGACAACATTTTATACCTATAACCTTCATGTTTTATTTCTCTATATCTTTATAAATTCGTTAAAACACTATTATAACACTTTTATGTTCGGTGTTTTGTAACTGAGGAATTTATAATTCACGTAAATTCTCTATTGCTATTTATGTATATAAATTGAGCTATTGATAATCAACATCGAGAAAATAAATAATATCTTGGCTGTAGTGACATAAAAATTATAATTATAATGTTATTTGTTGATTTACAACACAACATAATCAGTCGAGAAATTCATTTATGAATAATATGATTAAACAAAAAAGAGCAAGGTAAACTTTAAAAAGTTCAAACCTTGCACCTAGTTTGATTTGCATTATCAGCTTTATGTTTACTCATATCTTACACCTCTCCGTACAAACCCAGGTAATCTCAAAATATGCGCGATAAAGCTACCTGATATTTATTGGTTCTTATAGATAAATCAAGGGTTTTAAAATTATACGGTGTAATTAAATCACATCAACTTTTATCGGTGGAAGATGTGAGTTTGTGCAAATTTTACAACATATTCCTATATCAATAACTCTGGTTATAATGAAGAAGTAGACAGTAGGTTCTCACATTTAATAACAAGTGCATCGTCAGAAACATTTGATTCGCATAGTTCTTTTAGTAAAGTTCTATTATCAGTAATAAGCTGATTTAACAGATCTTGTGTTAATGCTTTAGACTCATCATGAGTGACTATGGCTTTGGTTGTATTAATGTTATCATGAACCGAGACAGCTATATATTTGTAATTTGGATACTCTTTCTTAAAGAATTCTACAGATGTTAATAATTGACCATAATTATCCTTAGTTAAAGGATTTTTCGGGTGTTTACGACTTTTGGCTTCGATAACTAATCCTAAATTTTCGTTGAGTAACCAAAGAATATCAGGTCCAATACCATAAATCTTCTCTGGTCTTTGTGACACAAAAACCAACATACTGCCAAGTCTTTCTAGTGCTTGCTCAAATTGATTAGGATAGTGGATTAAATAACCTGTAACTCTGGTTAAGGGGTGTAATTATTCCATTGGGGCAAGAATTCATCAACAACAATCTTCAGATTTGATTTGAAGTCA
>CAKZGI010000302.1 GCA_936914905.1 uncultured Trichormus sp.
CCCAATGGAATTACACCCCTTAACCAGAGTTACAGGTTATTTAATCCACTATCCTGATGACGTAAAATACTTTGCCTTTTTGTTCTCCCAAATAAATCTCACCAACAATATTTTCCCTTGTTGTCCGACTCACAACATGGCATTTATTAGATGCAATTAACCCTTTTTCCCCATTAATAGATTTTCTTACTTGTTCTGGATTTATCAAATAATTTAAAAAAGCGATATGAACATAAGCATTTTCGTTTTTATTACCTCCAAAGTTCGGAATGAATCTAACTGATTGTCCCTCACCTGAAGATCCTGATTTAGCAATAAAATCTGGATAAGGGAAATAAGTGGTTAGTAAATTTTTATCTTGATAAAGTCGCAAAGTTACAGGAGTATTTTCTCCTTAAATAGAGATTCTGGTGGTTTTTTGAGACGGACTATTTTTTTGAGATTGATGATTAGCTGCTACGGCTGTATTTTCAGCTATAAGGGTATTTTCGCGTAAATCTTGGTTTTCCAGTTGATTTTTACAAGCAGTATTTAAACTTAAAACAAGTATGCTTGATATTACTTTTAAATAATCAATAGACATTTGCTATTAGCCGTTTTAGTTATTACAAATAGGTTGACTTTTGTCTCGCTCTTACTGTTAGTGTTTCCATGAATACGCTGTGTATTTCTATCAATAAATCGCTGAAATATAAGCATTATTTCGGTAAACCAAGAGTGATTAAGATCACTTTGTTTTATGACGCCGATCACAATTTTACATGATTAAGATCCTCCTCTAATAGTGAGCATCTTGGCATAATCACAGATAACTGAACTCTAGCCGAGTCATTAATAGGGAACACACTAATGGCCGACAGGTATAAAGCTGTCGGTTTTTTGTCGTCGGTAACATAAAATAAGGTATGGGGGAGATAGGTGAGATGAGGGAGATCAGGGAAATGGGAATAATAATCTATTCCTCCTGAATTCCTGATATACTGCAAACGGGTGAAACTTGGACTTATGTCATACTGATAGCGCAGCGTGGCGTAAGCCATGGGTAAGGTAGTGCACCTTCTCCCGGGACACTGCATGAACGCGGAGCGTGCTGTAGGCATAGCTTGGAAGCCATAATCCTGAACTCCTGAACTCCTGACTTCTTCTATCAAAATATCCCCACTACTTGTTAATAACTTGACAAATATTTTGCCATAGCCACTACTAAGTGTGGGGAAGTGATAATCAAATGAGGAATGTTATCGGTATCGAGTGCTGGTGTCCGATACTGCTAGAACCATTAGAAGCTGAGTATTAGGACATTGCTTGAATGATGTAGTCAAAGTAAGGTGCAGCAGCAGCTGCATCTTCAGCACCCAATAAATCTAAGGCCGCTTGTTTGAGGGAATTAATAGCTTCTACCATTCCAGGGACAGGAACGCCCAGAGAGTTGTACATTTCGCGCACACCAATCAAACCGATTTTTTCAATTGGTTCTTTGTCACCAGCAAGTACGCCGTAGGTGATCAGGCGCAAGTACCAGCCAAAGTCACGTATACATAAAGCACGTTGTTTTTCACCGTAAGCGTTGCCACCAGGGGCGATAAAGTCAGGGCGCTTTTGCCAAAGTTTTTTGGTTGCTTCCTGAACTATCTTTTTTTCGTTTTCGGAGAGGGTAGCAGCTATTCTGGTCCGCTGTACGCCTGTTTGCAAAAATTCCTTGATACTCTTGAGTTCGCCACTACTGGGGTAACGCAGTTCGTCATCGGCTTGGAGAATAACTCGGCTAATTACAGTCATGATTATGTAATCACTCGAAATAATATTATTTGCTAGTTTAACCAGTTCGCGGTACAGAAGTGAAGGGTGTGGGAAGATGGGGATTGAGGATTGGGGATTGGGGAATATTAAGGAAGTAATTTTAATAAATCTTCAATCACTAAATTTTCAATCACTAAATCCAAAATCCAAAATCGAATGACTAATGACTAATACAGTTTGGCGGCAAGGTGAAATAATTGAAGTTGAAATTTCTGATTTAAGTGACGCTGGTGATGGTGTGGGACGCTTTGAACAGCGTGTGGTTTTTGTTACAGATACAGTTCCAGGCGATCGCATTCTTGTGAGGCTACTCCACGTTAAGCCCAAGTATGCTCATGGTACACTCAAACAAATCCTCACCCCATCTCCACACCGCATTAGACCCAGTTGCATTGTTGCTGATAAATGTGGCGGTTGTCAGTGGCATCATATTGATGATGATTACCAACTTACAGCCAAGCAAAATCAAGTTATTCAAGCCTTGGAACGCATTGGCAGTTTTGCTAATCCACCTGTAGACCCCGTGTTAGTAGCTGATTCATCTTTAGCTTATCGCAATAAAGTTACTTACCCCCTTGGTATATCTCCTACAGGTCAGGTACAAGCTGGTTATTACCAAAAAGGTAGCCACCAACTAATTAACTTAAATCAATGTCCAGTCCAAGACTCACGCTTAAATCCTTTATTGGCAGAGGTGAAGTTAGATATCCAAAAGCGCGGCTGGTCAATTTATGATGAAACTCGTCACCAAGGATCAATTCGCCATTTAGGTTTACGCATTGGTCGCCGTACAGGGGAAATGCTGCTGACTTTGGTGGTGAAAGATAAGAATTTAACAGGCATTGAAACCCAGGCACAGGAATGGTTACACCGTTATCCCCAGTTGATGGGAGTATGTCTAAATCGCAATAGTGATCGCACAAATGTTATATTTGGTAATGAAACAGTTTGTATTGCTGGAATTCCTCATCTGCGAGAAAAATTCGCGGACATAGAATTTCAAGTACGCCCAGAAACCTTTTTTCAGGTGTACACCGAAACTGCTGAAGCACTGTTACAGGTAATTCAGTCAGAACTCAATTTCCAAGGTAACGAAATTTTAGTTGATGCCTATTGTGGCATCGGCACTTTGACTTTACCCCTAGCAAAACAATCACGCCAAGTTATTGGCTTAGAAGTGCAATCAGCAGCAGTGGAACAGGCCATTTTCAATGCTCAACATAATGGAATTAACAATGTTACATTCCAAGTAGGACCAGTAGAAAAAAATCTCCCGAACTTGGGAATTACACCAGATGTCGTATTGCTTGATCCACCACGTAAAGGATGTGAAGCTAATGTTATCAAATCTTTACTTAGCCTGAAACCTTCGCGGATTGTTTACGTCGGTTGTAAAGTAGCCACCCTGTCCCGCGACCTCAAATTACTTTGTGAACATGGACTATATAAACTTACAAGAGTACAGCCCGCTGATTTTTTCCCCCAAACGGCTCACGTCGAATCAGCAGCATTTCTGGTGCGAGAGCAATAACCTGAGAGTAATTAATTCCTTACAAAAACTTAAATAGGAGATTTGTCGTCGAGTGGTTACTAATAATGCTAAAATCTAATTAAGTCAAAAATAAAAATCGTTTTTCTTTAAAAAAATTTAAGTTGCATAGGCTCTTAAAAAGATGAATGAAGTTGTCTAAATTATAAATCGGCAGCACAAAGGAGTATTTGCATACTCTTACCAAAAAGAGCAATTTTAAGCATTGCTTGCTGCACCAGCAGAATTATTCCAGCCGATTTTTAACCAAGCAATAATAACTTATCTGTAGAGTCAATGCTCCGCAGCCTTTTCAAAATTTAGTTTTACAGACGCAAGTTTGAAAGCAGCATGATCACCTCAACTTTTATCAGGGTGACTGTAACACCAAACTGATGTCTAGCTAATTAAAAGCTACGGGGTTTCTCTTGTGATTACCATTTCTCTCCGTCCAGTCGGACGTAATTGGGGTACTATTAGTTTTGCCTCAACTCTTTATCTTTGTCCGATATTAGATTTACTATTGGCAGATGTTCCCACAACATTACAAGCAGAACTGCGATTAGGGCTTCAAGAAGCCCTAGTAAACGCAGCTAAACATGGCAATAATCTTGATCCCAGTAAACTAGTAGTAGTTCGGTTTTCCTTGATAGATAATCAGTATTGGTGGATTATCTCAGACCAAGGTAGCGGCTTTACTCCATCCTGTGATTGCAACTGTGATCCCACAGAATATCTACCACCAGATGAATCAGAAAGCGGACGCGGAATGTCTCTTCTCCATCAAATTTTTGATCAGGTAGAGTGGAACCGCAAAGGAACAGAACTCAGACTTTGTAAACAACTAGAAACCCGTCGTTTATTATCTTTGCGACGGTGAACAAACTGATAACTGATAACTGATAATTGACCCTACACCCTCAACTTTTCCCGTGAGTAGGACAGGGAGGGGCTGAAATTGACTTATCTAGCCATCCTACAGCCTGTTCTAACCTAGCTTGTGCCTCTTGGGGTTGATTTTTGAGGAGAAACACCATAGCAGCTGCTAATTGTTCACTAGCTCGCGCATTGCGGTTAGATTTGAGACCATGCCAATCATTAGGAGAGATACTTAGCCTTTCCATCAGAGCTTGCGCCAATTCTAGGGTACTGATTTCATTGAGTTGACTGGTTAGAGACATAAGACTAAGTGCTAAGGTAAAATTAAAAGTTATAACAAAAAAGGATGAAAACTCCGCAATCAAACCCTAAAACGCCAACAAAGTTTTTAGAGTTTGATGTCTTTTAAGCCGGGGATAAAAGCAACTTGAGGCGTTTATGCCTCAGTCTCTTAATGATAAAATATTAGCAGTTTGTAGAAGAGGAAGGAAGTAATATTTTTGTACAGTTGTCAACAAAATCTTATTAATCCTGGCAAAGAGCTAAAGGCAGTTTTAGAATTTATCTGTTCTGAATCTCATAAATTAACCAACTCAGGTATTTACTATGGCAGACAAATATATTTTAAAACATGCAATATCATGAACAAATTTGACTTGACTAACGAATACAAAAACAACCAGCATTATCACATTTTCTATTCACAAGTTGTACAGCAAAGTTTAATTTCTGTAGCCGAGGCATTTAAATCTTTTAAGACTTTAGATAAAAAGTACAAGCGGGGTGAACTGAATTACAAAGCTAGACTACCCAAGTATAGAAAAAATGGTTTAGCTTTGGTAACATGTCCAAAACAAGCATTGAAGCTAGTTGAAAACAGAATTATAGTTCCACTTGGCAATACAGTTAAAATATGGTTTAATATCTCAGATTTTTGGCTAAAAATGCCATCTAATCTCAGCTTTGATGAGATCAAAGAAGAGAGGATATTAGCACGTAACCGCTGTTTTTATCCTGAGTTCGTTGGCAAAATATAAGCAAATACAACACTACTAATAGACAATGATAAATGTCCTGGGATTGATACAGAAATAAGCAATTGGTTAACTTGTATTTCCAATTTTAGCACATTTTTTAGCACATTATTTATTGTTGATGGTAAACATCTAATTTCTACATCAATGCTGATGCAAATGGAGGAGCGAATATTCTGAAAAAGGTAAAGGCAACATTGGGGTTAAATGTTGATGGATTTAGTAGCGGCGCATTGACTACGCCTTTAAGAGTTCGTTTTTGGGCTACTGAATCTCTGTGCCTACCCTTTCGGAATACCAAGGGAGAACAGCCCGGAGAGTGTAAAGATTTAATCATCATAGCTAAAGATTCATCACCAATGACTAATTTAGAAGATAACCAGCAATTAGAGTTTGAACAGGAACTGGAGGAACTAGAAACAGACCTCCGACTCTTGAAAGAAAGATATGCCCAAGTGCAACAAGACCAGCAGAAAAAGGCACAATGGCAACAAGAATTAAAAAATCCCCAACAAAATAAAAATCAGACACCAGAAATTAAGGAAGAGTTAAAACGCATTCAAAAACAGTTACGAGTATTAGAACTCAACTTAGAAAGCCAGTTATTTCCTTGGAATAGCCTGAAAAGACCATTTTGGCAAGTTGTCCGTTTTGGTGGTTTAGGCGTGATTATCGGTTGGCTATTAAGGTCTTGGATTAGTTAATTAGTCAGTTGTTGTTTATCAGTTGACTATCCCCAATCTCCCAGGAAAATTACTATTATATAAATTAACAAAATAAAAATTTTTAAAAATGCTAAAACGTCGCATCGCCGAAATATTAAGAAGTGGTCAACCTGATGAGTCTTCACTAATTCAAGGTTGGGTAAGAACAAAGCGTGAATTAAAAGATTTTGCGTTTTTAGAAGTTAATGATGGTTCATCATTAGGTAATTTGCAAATTGTCATCAACCAAGATTTACCAAACTACGAAGAAATATTAAAACAAATCAATACCGGTGCTTCAGTAGAAGTATCAGGTGTGCTGGTGGCTTCCCAAGGAAAAGGACAGCGCATAGAATTAAAAGCTGATGGTGTGAAAACCTACGGAGATGCTGATCCCAAACGCTATCCCCTGCAAAAGAAACGTCATTCCTTTGAGTTTCTACGCACCATTGCACATCTTCGTTCCCGAACTAACTCCTTTGGTGCAGTATTCCGAGTGAGAAATGCTTCCGCGACTGCTATTCATCAATTTTTTCAAGAACGGGATTTTTTATGGGTACATACTCCCATTATTACCGCTAGTGATTGTGAAGGTGCAGGAGAACTATTTAGCGTTACCAATTTGGATTTAAAAAAAATTCCCCGCACAGAAAATCAGGACATTGATTATAGTCAGGATTTTTTTAGTAAACCAGCTTATTTAACAGTAAGTGGACAATTAGAAGCAGAAATTATGGCGATGGCATTTACCAACGTCTATACCTTTGGTCCCACATTCCGGGCAGAAAATTCTAACACTTCTCGTCACTTAGCAGAATTTTGGATGGTTGAACCAGAAATGGCTTTTTGTGATTTAGAAGGTGATATGAATTTGGCGGAAGAGTTTCTCAAATATATTTTTAAATATGTATTAGAAACTTGTCCAGAAGACATGGAATTTTTTAATGAACGTATTGATAAAACAGTCTTAGAAACTGCTGATAACATTATTAATAATAAATTTGAACGGTTAACTTACACTGATGCAGTTAAACTTTTAGAAAAAGCTGGTGTTAAGTTTGACTATCCTGTCAGTTGGGGTGCTGATTTACAATCAGAACATGAACGCTATTTAGCAGAACAACTGTTTAAAAAGCCTGTGATTGTGACAGATTATCCTGCTGGAATCAAGGCTTTTTATATGCGATTGAGTGATGATGAAAAAACTGTCCGTGCTATGGATATTCTCGCTCCGAAAATAGGGGAAATTATTGGTGGTTCTCAAAGGGAAGAAAGACTAGATGTTTTAGAAAAAAGGGTTTTAGCCCAAGGTATGAACCCAGAAGATTTGTGGTGGTATTTAGATTTGCGTCGTTATGGAACAGTTCCCCATGCTGGTTTTGGTTTGGGCTTTGAAAGATTGGTACAGTTTATGACGGGAATGGGGAATATTCGTGATGTGATTCCGTTCCCCCGTACACCACAAAGCGCAGAGTTTTAATCACCGCTGTAGGTAGTTAGTAGCGGTTTAGCTAAACTCCTACACCCCTTATAAATTAAAAGCGTTATAAATTAAAAGCGATGCAAGAGGCACTCATGCAATAGGGAAGAGCTTTTGGTCGATTTTACTTTTCGTTACATACTTATCTTCGAGAAGCCGCTGCGCGTCTACGGTTTTTTTGTGCCTTCCTACTTATAGCATCTTGAAGGTTATTGTCTATAGCTGTGGATTTTTTATGAAGTATTGACAATAAAGTGTGTAATTTAATGCAGTAGAGTTTGAAATCTACATGTCCTAAACATCTGGAAGGTTATAAGGATTTTAATACAGGCTTGTCGCTGGATTATCTTATTAGTTTGTTGAATTGCTGTTTTTGCTGGGTTCCAGGTGTTTACTGGACAAATTCAGCCACACAATGCAGTTATTTTTGTGAGTGATGGTTTGCGGCCGATGACTGTTAATGGTACTGACACACCGACTTTACAATCAGTTCGAGAACATGGTGTGAATTATGTTAACAGCCATTCTCTATTTCCTACTTTTACCACAGCGAATGCTTCTGCTATTGCTACAGGTCATTATCTTGGTGATACAGGAAATTTTAGCAATACTATTAAAGTTAAAGCCCCTGTTAAAAGCGCCAAAAATAGTTTAGTTCCATTTCTAGAAAATGAAGCAGTTCTGAAAGAAGTTAAGCAATAACTCGGTAAAAACTTTCTCAACGAAGTTAGTCTTTTAGCTGTAGCGAAAAAATCAGGTTTTAGCACTGCTGCTGTGGGTAAATTGGGACCAGTATTAATTCAAGATGTGACTCAGGAAAAAGGTGAACCAACTATAATTTTTGATGAGTCTATACATTACCGACTGGATAAAGATAAAATCAGAAAGTATCCGGCATTTACCTTCACGGAGATTTCGGCCTGATGTTGCTGTGCCTCAGAATTGAGAATTTTGCCCTCATCGACCAACTAGAGTTAGATTTTGGCGCTGGGTTGAATGTGCTAACAGGGGAAACCGGCGCGGGAAAGTCGATTATTTTGGATGCGATTGATGCGGTTTTAGGTGGGAAAGTCTCTAGTCGTGTGATTCGTACGGGGACTAGTCGCACTTTAGTAGAAGGGACTTTTAGTATCAATCCTTTTCTGGCTGCTTGGTTGAGTGAACAGGAAATTGATTTAATTGATGATAATGCTGTAGTTATTAGTCGAGAAATTGCTGCAACTGCCAGTAATATCCGCAGTAGGTCGCGGGTAAATGGTGTGTTGGTAAATCGGCAAATAATGGGAAGTTTGCGCGATCACTTGGTGGAAATTACTGCCCAAGGGCAAACTGTACAAGTGGGACAATCTGCCCAAGTTAGAGATTGGTTAGATGTATATGGTGGTGATTCTTTAATACAACAACGGCAAAAGGTAGCTGTTGCTTTTAGTGCATATCAACAAGCACACCAAACTTTAGAAAAACTTCGCACTTCGGAAAGAGAACGCTTACAACAATTAGATTTAATAACCTATCAAGTTCAAGAATTGAGTGCAGCGAATCTCGAATATCCGCAAGAAATGGAACAATTAACCCAGGAAATGCAACGCCTAAATCATGTTGTTGACTTACAACAAATGAGTTACAAAGTTTATCAGGCTTTGTATCAAAATGAAGATGAAACTCCTACTGCTGCTGATTTATTGGGAGATAGTGAAACTATATTAAATCATATTGTTGAGTTTGATTCCCGAATCCAATCTATGTTGGAATTGGTGCGAGATGCGGTAGCAGCAGTGATGGAAGTGGGAAGACAAATTAGCATTTATGGAGAAAGTTTAGAAGCTGATCCACAGCGGTTAGAGGAAGTAGAAGAACGGATTCGCGAATTAAAACAAATTTGTCGCAAATATGGACCGACTCTTACGGAGGCGATCGCTTATTTTGAACGCATCCAAATAGAGTTAGCAGAAATCAATAATAATGAACAATCAATTGAAACCTTAGAACAACAAGAACAGGTTTGTTTACAATCTCTCAATCAAGTCAACCAAGAATTGACCCAACTGCGTCGTAAAACTGCCGCTGATTTAGAATCTCATTTATTGACTGAACTTAAACCTTTGGCGATGGAAAAGGTAAAATTTCAAGTGGAAATTGCCCCTAGTTCCCCAACAGCAATGGGTGCAGATAAAATTACCTTTATGTTTAGCCCTAACCCTGGTGAACCAATACAACCTTTAACAGAAATTGCTTCTGGTGGGGAAATGAGCCGATTTTTACTGGCTTTAAAAGCTTGTTTTAATCAAGATGATGGTGCGGAAACAATGGTATTTGATGAAATTGATGTGGGTGTGTCTGGAAGAGTTGCCCAAGCTATTGCTGAGAAATTACACCAACTTAGTCAAAATCAACAAGTATTATGTGTGACTCATCAACCCTTAGTAGCAGCAATGGCAGATCGACATTTTCGGGTGGATAAACAAGTGATTAATAAAAATGGTAATGCTGAACAGCGGACAGTTGTGAGAGTTACCAGCTTGGATAATTTAAGTACCCGTCGGGAAGAATTAGCACAGTTAGCCGGTGGTAAATCTGCAAATCAAGCGATCGCATTTGCTGAATCTTTATTATTACAAGCAGCTAACCACCGTCGTCAAGAACAAAGTTAAATTCTCAAGCGATGGTAGATTTTGTATATTAGGCCTGTCTGGAAAATTAACTTGGTGTCAGAAAAATGGTAGAAGGAAATTTTGACCGTCTACCAAAATGAAAAATCCACTTAATTATATTCAAGAATATCCACATCGTACAAAACAAAAAGGAGAATCAACCTCAGAACAAAAGGCACGAAACAAAGAGTTTTCGCGCAAGGGTATATTTGTTGAAGACGTCATTAGACTTGTAAAAACTTCCGGGTAGCTCAACAAAGATTCCCCCTGAATTCCTGAATTTACGAACAAGTAATTCTTACTATTTGTGGTTTAGTCACATTACGAATTGGTTCATTAGTTTTGCCCATCTCATAAATGAATGTTGTGGATATGAGATCAGTTGTGAATTAGTTATCAAAATCTTCATGGATAGTTCCTATCAGTTACTATTCCCAACCCTGATTCTTTCCTTAGCTCTGCCCTAATCTTAAAACTATGGAAAGCCAGACACAGACTCCTTTATAAATTTCCGTCCGTCTCTTTTGCGTCAGTTTTAAAAAAGGTAATTAAAATAAAACTGATAGCAAATAAATAGCCAATGAATACTTGCTCAACAATTGCAAATATATTTGACAAATATTAACTCTAACTTGAATGGTGCGTTGCGCTATGCGACAACACACCCTACTAGCTGAATTGAAGTATGAAATTAGAAAACTTAAAATCTCAAACTTTCCGTCTTTGCTCCTTTGTGCCTACCCTGCGGGATCTCCTGATGGAGATTGCGCGAAACATAATTCGTACCGCCATTATGCAACGCCGTTTCTTTGGCATTTATTGATAATTCATTGATATTTTAGAGCTCAACTAACACCGAAAAATATTGATTAATTTCTTCTAGACTATTAGAGTGTGCTAATCCAATTCTCAATAAACCCACAGATGTTTCTACCCCTAACTTTTCTGTGAGTTCAATAGCATAGAAATGACCATGGTAAGTGAAGATTCCTTTGGTTCCTAAAAACTTGGCTACATCTGCCGAGTTTTTGCCTTCAATTGTGATAGAAACTGTGGGAGTTCTCCATATAAATTGGCTAGGTATCGGTAATACCATAAACTGTGACAACAGGGATTTCTAACAACCCAGAAATCAGCTTTTTTTTACTTAATTCTCTTTCATATTGTTGAATAGGTGACATTGCAGCTAACAAAGCCGGACGACGACTATGATAAGCAGAAGCTAACTCATGACTAGGTTGTTCAGCGTTCAGGTGCAGTCAGAAAACTGGGAGAATGAAAAGTAGTTAAACCCTCTTTATCTGCTTGTATTAAAGAATCAAGTAATTCATTATCTAAAGTTGGGGAAACATGACAACCTAATTTTGCTAAATAATTAATTATGGCTACTAACCCCGCTAAACCTTCATAGTTCAAAGTTCCGGTTTCCCATTTAAATGGAACTTCATTAGATCCAGGTTTGACTTTATAAGGAGTTAAACGAGTTAAATGTTCTCTTTTTCCATATAAAATCCCAACGTGGGGAGCGAAGAATTTATAAGCGGAACAAACTAGAAAATTACAATCTAAATGATGAAGATTAATAGGTGCATGGGGAGAATAATGAACAGCATCAACAAAAACCAAAGCACCAAAAGCATGAGCTAATTTAACTATTTTAGCAAGACCATTAATTGTTCCTACAGCGTTAGAAGCATAAGTCACTGCTACTAATTTTGTGTGGGAATGAATTTTTTCTGCTAAATCATTTAAATTGAGCGTGCAGTCTGCAATATTGATGTCCACAACCTGAATATTCACACCCTTTTCTTTTAAAGCACACCAAGGGGAAATATTAGCTGCATGATCAAGTTTTGTAACAATTATTTGATCACCTGGTTGCAGTTCTCGACCAATAGCAGGACTGACACTAAAGGTTAGAGTGGTCATATTCGCACCCAATACCATTTCATCATTATCGCATCCTAAAAAATCTGCGATCGCAGCCCTTGCAGAATTAATCACCGCATCAGTTCACGCACTGGTAGCAGAATACCCATGAGCATTAGTATTGGACCTGACTAAATAATCACTCATTCCATACAACACTGCACCTGGTACTTGAGTTCCACCAGGTCCGTCAAAAAAAATAGCTGGATGACCATTAATCGATTGCGTCAAAGCTGGAAATTGAGAGCCAATCCATTTTATATCCACAGATTCCATAAATAAATTACCTCATTTTTTTAACTAACTATAGAGAGGAAAAATAAATTTTTTAACCGCAGATGGACGCAGATAAATACAGATGATTGGTCTGGCATTTTCTCAATCAAATCCTCCGCATTCTTCTGCATTTAAACTTTATTTCTTTCGTAACGCAACATTTCTCAAAATATTCATTGGACCCATATGTTTAACTAGCTCCATTTGTTCAGTATTTCGCACCAGCAAAGCACCAGCGAACCCTAAAGAATTGACAGAAATTGATTCAAATCCCTCTTTATAACGTGGTACAATTAACATCCATTCTCGCGTAGCTAAAAGATTATATGCTCCAGACTGTTTATTACTATCAGTAGCCTCAATACCGACCATCTCCAGTAAAGCATAATATTTTGCTAACGTCACCTCTGCACTTTCATCCCAGTTGAGAGTTGTGAAGGCGTGTAAAAAGGGAAGTCCAGGTATTATGGCAGTGGAATCTTTAAATTCAGCCTCTTTTAATAAAGGTGTAATGGGAATCTCTGTCGCGGAGATAGGGACAATTTGTAAATGTTTATGTCGCTGACTAGCACCTGCAAGTTTACCGCCATTGTAGAAGACTAAACCATCAAAACCAGCTAAACAAGCCCACATTCCGGTAAAATCTTCTAAAGTAAGTAAGCTTTCTTGTTCTTCAAAAGCGCGAGTAATAATTAATAGGTGATAATCAACAACATTGAATTTATTTAAAATGCAGGCATGGGTATCAGATATATCTGCTACAAATAAATCTTCTTCGTAAGGTAAGAATGGGTTAAATTCTGTACCAGTTACAGTGGTTTGTTTGTCTTGTTTTTCTTTAGCTGCTTCTTTGTGGTTGAGCTTGGATAATATTCTTACTAAGAATTTAACACCATCTTGTTCGACAAATTCAAACTCTGTGGGTATAGATTTGAGGGCACCACATTTTAAAGCGTGTTCGGTAGTTTGTTTGATTTTTGTCCATAGTGTTCCTGCTTCGAGTAGTATTTTCCCCTGTGTCATCTGTTTCTATGATTTATGACTTTATAGTTACGCCAAAGTTGAATAATTGCAATGATCATCACAACAATTGTCACAACGAAGGCTACATTCCTTATTAAAGAATAATCCCAGTGTTTGAGAGCAATCGCAACTAAAGCCCAAACGGTTACACCTGTGTAAGGAATATCCCGGTATTTGATCACCATTACACTACTAATTGCTGCTGCAGCGAACAACATAATTACAGTCCATACCGTGTGAGTAATGCCCCAACCATTCCAGCTATAAAAATACAGCGCACAGGCAACATTGACAATAGTCACCACACTAATCCAAATCAGATATATACTAATAGGGGCATGAAGACAAAACTTTTTAATTCTACTCACGCGCTTGATACCAATTTCTAGCTCCTGGTGAATAATAATTAAGGGGATCAAAATTCCTAACATTGCTACTATTGAAAGCATAAAAAATCTAGCTAGGAATAAATACACCCAGATCGATTGAGTAACTGAAGCAATTACCAACATATATCCAGTATTACGTAAATCGGCATCATCTCTTTGACTGGGAAGAAATTAGTAAATTCCTAAAGTAAATAATCCTAAGTAAATAAGTCCCCAGACAGCAAGTGCTTAGTTAGTAGGAACAATCAACACATCTTTAAATAATGTGTTGGGAATTACTCCTATATTGAGTCCGTTGAGTTCGAAAATATTGGATATTATGTTAATAATAAAAGCACCACCGATAGGACCCAGTGTGGTAATCTGCCGAATAAAATCCTGACTATTGCCAGAAGATGATTGTTGCATGGGATAGTAGAATAAAATAAATTATTTTCTAGTTTTAGCTTACATCTTATAGACCTGAGAGGGATTTTTTCCACTGACATTTTACTATGATAAAACTATTTTTTGGTCTTATGGTTATATCAAATCATAATTTGGACAAAGTGTAATGAGTTTTTCTTTGATCAGCGATCACACATTTTCTGGTGAGACTATAATATAGTCAGCAGAATATTGCATAATTTCCCGAATAAACCAAAATGTATTATATAATTTCCTAATTACTCGCTTCACTTTTGGTTTATCTGGTATCCACTCCACGATTTTATCCTCTGGTTTGGTTTGATATGCAAACACTAAGTTGTTTAATAAGTGCATTTCCACTTCTATTTGGTCTAAGCTATTATGCCAATACTCAGTAATTTCCATAACAGCTGCTTCGTTAGTTATGTCTAAACGAAAACACCAGCTATGTTTAAGCTCTGGTATGTCAAAATTTCCTTCTGTTTCTTCCCAGCAGTAATTAAGATATTGACACTTTTCGTGAGGAGTGATTTTGGCATAGCTAACTGTAAAATTAAATACTCCCTCTCCTGCATCTTGGTATGCAAGTTGAAATGGTTGTTAGCGCAATATATAGTGATCAACTTGTAACCGCCAAGATGGAAGAGAACTATTTAAAAACCCTTCAACCTACCCCCATAGTAGTACTGATACTTTACTCAGTTTGAGTAGTAAATTAGCCATGATTTCTATTTCTGCTTCTGCAATTTGTCCAATGTCCCTTAATGAAGCAATACAACGATTTAAGGCACGAATACGGCAATATTCACAGTCATAATTTTTACTAGATATTAATTCACGTTGAGCAATCGCTCAACGTGAGTTTGGAGATATTTGGATCATCCCCTTTGTCTCGTTCTAATACCGACAGTGTTATAGACTGACCTTTTCGACTCATTAAAAGTGTCCGTGTACTTTATACTTGTTTTCTCTTGTCAACTTTTATTTTCGGTGTCATTATGGATTTTAACAACGAGTTACGGACAGTTTTTAAATCAGTAACCGAATATAGAATAGTAAAAAGGGGTAAATAGGGAGCTGCAATAATCACTAGAAATAATTTACTTTCACGAATTTTCATTGATCCAAATATTTGTTTTGGTAAACCTTGTATTAAAGGTCATCATATTTGGGTGTCTCTAATTTTAGACTTGCTTGCAGATGGAGAAAAAATTGAAACAGACAACAGAATTTAATATTACACTCAAAGCTGTTTATTCACAAACCGTCCCCATACCTTATGAGGTGAAATTAGCAGATGGTTGGTCTTTATCTTGGTATTAATTAGAGAGTTTAAGACCATTGCGCGTCTAAGTATTGATGTCCTATTGAACACACTCTATTTCTCATTGTGCATATAGTGTGACAGAAAAAATGGAGTCTGCGGTGTTGTTTACACCCCAAGTTTATACAAATAAACAAATGCTGAATGGTTCTAACGCTAAACGCAATATTTCCAGCATTGCAGGTGTGGAAATAATGTTACGGCAAATTTTGATGAATCAGACTCAAGCTGTTGGTAAAAGGTTTGAGTATCCTAAATATTGTTACCTCTACTTTTATCCAACTTATTACTGCACACCAGAAAGGAATAAGTTTCTACAATCGGCTTATACCAACATTGCTCAAACTAGGCTTAATGCCAGTATTCGTAATCATTTTATAAATGACGATTTGCCGGCTGATTTTGGGCGTAATCGTTGCCAAAGTATTGATACATTCTTGATTGATGAGGACTTACAACGCAAGAAAGATTTACCTGAAAATAATCCAGAACACAGACAAGACGGTATATTTAAACTGTCTTATCCACAAGATCAGCCTTTAACATTTAACATTTTACTTTATGGCCTTACCACCAGGACGAGATCTAACTGATAAATAACCTTGTGTAATGCCTAGTTGGTTAGGATTTGCTTTCCCAATTATTCTAGATGTGAAGACAGTAGTTTCTGAGTCAGCTATTCCCCCTTTGAATGATGGAAATAAATGTGAAGAAAGTGTATTTCTCGATAGTGCGCCCCACGCTTTTCGGGTATTGGTGGGAAGAGATAAATTTAGACTAGATTATATTCTTGAAGGTTGGGAAGAAAATGGACAAAAATATCCGGTACCACTAAATCTTCTAACTGCTACTTATGCTATTCACCTTACAGAAGTATTCCAGTTAATAAACAGAGTTTACTCTTCTAGGGCAGAAGTATGCTGGATTATTAGTAACAGAGAAGAGGAATTACAAGAAATTAAAATTTTGCTGAATACTTTGTTGTTCAAGTTTTTCTTGAATCTTTTGCAGGAGACCGAGCACGTTTACAAGGTCGCCAAATCAACTATATTCGCAATACTTGTGAATATCTTTACCGCCTAGCTAACTATGAAGAAGGTTCTCAAGGTAAGAATGTTGTTCTTGATTTAGGTCAAGAAGTTAATACATCTGAAGATGAATAATTTCTGGTAGCCGTTTTATGTGGCAAAATTTCCATCTTATAAAAGTTAAATTGACAAAATTTTTGGAGAGACATCATGACTTTTATTAAAACAGTTGACTCAAGACATTTTCAAGCCTTAATTACCTACAAACCAATGGGAAGCTATCTTCGTTCTTTGACTTTGCGTGTAACTGAATCCTATCCTCTGTTTTGAAATGATGGAGAACTAAATAAATCACGGGTTCAGTCTGGTATTAAAAAGGATGATCCTGAAAGTCAAAAAACTATCAGTCGTCTAACAATGTTCAAACGTAAACAGTCTACACCAGAACGCTTAGTTGGTAGAGAATTACTTCGTAGATATGAATTGATAAAACCTGAAGATTGTGAGTATAATATCAAGTTTGCAATGGATAATCCTGAGTGCATTATATATGGTTTTGCAATTGGATAGTCTGGTTCTGAAAAATAAAAAGTAGTCGTAGATTCAGCATTTTCTATCACCGATTTTGCTGAATCACATGAAACATTTACACTCAATGCACTTTCTGAAAATGGAACAATGACATCCAATGGTTAAAAAGATACTAAAGTTGGTGAAATTACAAGTCTTATAAATCAACAAGATCACATTAAACCTCAAATCTTTTTTCCTAGTATTGTTTCCCTGGAAGGCCCAACAGGAGCAAGCTTTTTGTATGTGTTTAATAACATTCTACAAACTCGTCACTATGGCGCACAAACTACCCGTACAGGAAGGATAATAAATGAGTTAGTTAGATTAATATTTGCTAATGGAGAAATCATTAGTAATTTACGTTGAATTCAGGCAATTTTCAATTATCCATATGGAAGATAATCAAACACTTAAATCATCTGATCCATTATCTGATCCGTTAAATGAAGATGAAGTAATTGAAGCCGCCGAAAATACCATTGCTACATTGATACAACAAGAATTTATTGTAAATGATGAGTTTCTTGATAATAAATTTGTAGCTTTGCTAAATGAGGTAAAGGCTATCACTGGCAATGAGGATCAACTTAAAAAGTTACTTAAAAGAGGGAATAATGAGGCTAGAATCTATGCCAAGCTACACATAAAAGGTAAAGATAAGGCAACAGCTAAATAATAGGCATAACAATTACCTACTGTTGTCAATTAGAACTACACCACAGCCTCTATTTTGCCACTCGTGAAATTGACAGACCATACGAAACAGAGACATAATTCATAATTATACCCTCTGTTAAGCACTAGGTTTAGTTGATAGTCATGTCTATTCAACAACCAGTGCTAAAACATGATCAATATTTAACTCCCTTAAACCACCAAGGAATCTATATAAATCTGGCTGGTTCTCTTAACCATTTAGCTATTCCCAATACATGGAAGTATGCAAATAATAACTACCATGTAGAAATGGAGAAAACCCAAAAGAATATTCCCAGTTTTGGAAGATCAAAGGAAATTGTACCAGAAAGTAAATTGGAGTTTTTTCTAATTGGTCGAAAAGAAATTAAATTACCTAAATGGATTCGTTTGGGTAAATGGATTAGTAAAGCAGAAATTAAGATTAAGAAATTACCAAAACCGAAAACTAAAACTGATTTATTCACCTCTACTCATCCTTTAAATCCCTTAGATGTCATGTTTACCAATCAAGTTATTAGTTATGATGTGGTATGCCTCCAGTTAGTGTGATTCAAAATGTGCATATGCGAGGGGAATATTACTTTCTTGATGAAATCAAATATGTAAAACTTCCCAAACAAATGCAATACCTTTTTCGGAGCTAACTACTTGCCAAAGCGTTTACTGCTCTTCTTGATTTTAGGAGACTGTAAAGGCATTAGTTCAGCCATAAGTCCACCACGATTTTGTAACATTAACTTACAATTTCGCTCGCGTTGATAAGTGGCTATTTCTTCTGCATGGGGATGGTGTGGATCTATTTATACTCTCAATCTCTCTTAATTGTTATTATTTATTTACAAGTTGTGTCACACTGCAAAAAATATGCCCCATAGTCTCATACTCAACATTACTCCGCAATCTCCTATCTACCCAAATTTTCTCACCGGCAGACATTACCACGCCCTATTCCTTAATCTGGTTAGTTCTGTTGATATCAAATTAGGAGATTACCTACACGAATCAAATGCTGATAAAGCTTTTACGCTCTCACCATTGCAGGTACAAAACAGCCATCGAAATCAATCTCACACTTTGCAATATGCCCATCAAAATCCTATTTCTGCAGGTACTTGTTGTTGGTGGAGAATATCTTTATTAGATGACAATTTATTTAGTCAACTTACACCTTTGTGGTTAAATATTAACCCTGAACAACCTTGGCATTTGGGTTCAGCTAATTTATATATTACCAGCGTTCAAGGTACTCCTCAATCTACTAAACCTTGGGCTAATGCTTGTAGATATAACCAACTGTATGAACTAGCAAGTGAAACAGACCGCAATCTTAATTTCATCTTTTCTACACCTGTAGCCTTTCGTCAAGGTGCATTTGATAATGCTTTACCAACCAGGGAATCTGTATTTAATAGTCTTCTCAATCGCTGGAATAAATATAGTGGTATTGAATTAAGTAATATTCCCATTGAATCAATTTATCCTAGTGCTTTTAATATCAGGACTGAAGTTATTGGCAACTATGAAAATAAGTTTATTGGCTGTTTAGGCGAAATTAGCTATCGCATTCTTGGCAATGTAGAAAGAATAGGGATCAAGCAAATTAACGCCTTAGCCAATTTTGTTTTATATGCAGGAATAGGACGTAAAACAACAATGGGAATGGGAATGGTGAGAAGAACGTGACAGGGAACAGGTGACAGGTGACACCAAAGAGGGTAGGAGAGAGTTAATAAGTTAGAGGTAAAGGTAAATAAGGGAAGAGGAGTTATTTATGAAGATTGAATCACATCGAGATTTAATTCTCTGGCAGAAATCAATCTATATGGTAGTTAATATATATCAATTAGCTTCTACATTTCCGAATACAGAAGTTTATCGTTTAACTTCATAAATTACCCGTTCTACTACATCTGTTCCAGCAAATATTGCAGAAGGCCATGCACGAGGAATAACTAAAAAAAACGATTTTGCACATTTTTTGTCTATAGCTAAAGGTTCATTAATGGAAACGGAAACTTTTTTAAAGCTGGCAGCTAGGTTAGATTATCTAAATCCAGAACAAGCAAATCTTACAACACTATCTCAAATTAATAAAATTACTAAAATGCTAACTTCTCTCCGTCATCGAATCTTAAATACTCCATAACTAATTCTCTTCCTACTGTTACCTGTCAACTGACATCTCTTCTGATTAACTATGGTTGAGCAAAACAAAAATAGACTTTTAACCTAAGGATTCAGGTCGAAGCTAGAGGGATTAAAGAAGGTATCTGGAAGGCAGAGTTAACCATCCCTTTGATAGGTTGGTCAAAAAACTCAATTAGAGACAGTG
>CAKZGI010000303.1 GCA_936914905.1 uncultured Trichormus sp.
AACTCTGCTTTGCAGACACCTTCTTTAATCCCTCTAGCTTCGACCTGAATCCTTAGATTAAAAAGTAAACTATTTATAGTTGAGGGAATTTGATTTATTTGAAAGTTTATAAATGCTTGATTCTTTTGGTTGCTGTAAAAAAACATGCTTAGTTATTATTATTTATAGTTTGAAAATATTCGGTTTGAAGATTGAAATTCAACCATGAGAATGAAGTTTGTAAGTCTTTAGATGTAAATTATGTTTATTCCATTAGCTAGAAGCCTTTATAAAACCAACTCTATAAATTAAACCCAAGCCAAGATAAATTCTTAGGTAAATGAAACACAAAAATGAAATTTCCACACCTGTAGAGATGTTGTCTGTAGCGTTTTTATAATGTGGGCTATTTAAATCTAAAACGCTGTATCTACCAATTCAATCTCAAATTTTTGCGAAAAAACCTTGATTATTTTTCCCTAAAAACTATGATGACCCAAGAGCAACTATATCAATGGCAAGAACTAGCTCAACAGTTGCGTGTGGATAGTATTCGCGCTACAACGATTGCAGGTTCAGGTCATCCTACTTCTTCTATGTCTTCCGCTGATTTGATGGCGGTTTTTCTATCTAAATATCTTCGCTACGATTTTGATCATCCAGATAACCCTAATAGCGATCGCTTTATTCTTTCCAAAGGACACGCTGCACCTCTACTATATTCCATGTATAAAGCTGCGGGGGTCATTTCTGACCAAGAATTACTATCATTGCGTCAGTCTGGTAGCCGTTTAGAAGGTCATCCCACACCAATTTTACCTTGGGTGGATGTGGCAACAGGTTCTCTCGGACAAGGTTTACCCATTGGTGTGGGGGTGGCTTTGGCAGGTAAATATTTAGACCAATTACCTTACAATGTTTGGGTATTATTGGGGGATAGTGAAACGGCTGAAGGTTCGATTTGGGAAGCTTTTGATCATGCTTCTCACTACACATTAGATAATCTGATCGCCATTATTGATGTCAACCGGCTTGGTCAACGTGGTCAAACTGAATTAGGCTGGAATACACAGGCTTATGCCAATCGTGCTAAGGCTTTTGGTTGGCAAGCAATAGAAATTGATGGTCATCATTTAACAGAAATTGACCAAGCTTTTAGTGCAGCGGTGGCTATAAATGACCGTCCCACGGTGATTATTGCTAGGACAAAGAAAGGTAAAGGTGTGAAGGCTTTAGAAGATTTAGGTGGTTGGCACGGTAAAGCATTGAAACAGGATCAAGAACAACAAGCTATTACGGAATTAGGTGGAGAACGTCACATTACCATTACCGTTGATAAACCAGAAGAACAAAGCCAACCCGCTACACTGGGAGTACCTCAACCCCTACAACTTCCCACATATAAAACAGGCAATAAAGTAGCCACCCGTCGCGCTTATGGAGATGCTTTATTAGCTTTAGGCAGATCGCAACCTGATGTGGTTGTTCTTGATGCCGAGGTGAGTAATTCGACGTATGCGGAAGATTTCGCCGAAGCCTTTCCAGAACGCTACTTTGAGATGTACATTGCTGAACAGCAAATGATAGCAGCCGCAGTAGGCTTGCAGGTGCGAAAATACAAACCCTTTGCTTCTACTTTTGCAGCCTTTTTAACTCGTGGTTACGACTTTATTAGGATGGCTGCGGTATCTCGTGCCAACATTAACTTAGTTGGTTCTCATGGGGGTGTCTCCATTGGTCAAGATGGTGCTTCCCAAATGGGATTAGAAGATTTAGCAGCTTTTCGCGCTGTGTGTAATAGCACTGTATTGTATCCCAGTGATGCTAATCAGACTGCTAAACTAGTACTACAGATGAGTAATGCCCCTGGTATCGTTTACCTCCGCACCACCAGAGAAAGCACACCTGTCATTTATGGTAGTGAAGAACAATTTTCCATTGGTGGCAGCAAAGTTATCCACCGTTCCCAGCGCGATCAAGCAACAATTATTGCCGCAGGTATCACTGTACATGAAGCCCTCAAAGCTTATGAAAGATTGAAAAATGAAGGGATCACAGCCCGCATTATTGATGCCTATTCCGTTAAACCCATTGATGTGCAAACACTACATCAAGCAGCAACAGATACCAACGGTAATTTAGTAGTTGTAGAAGATCATTGGCCAGAAGGAGGATTAGGTGCGGCTGTCTTAGATGCCTTTGCTGGTAATAGTACCACCCCTGCCTACAAAATTCCGCAATTACAGATTATTAAACTTGCAGTTCAAAATATGCCAACTTCTGGAACTCCTGAAGAACTACTCCATGCTGCTAAAATTGATGCAGATGCCATTGTAGAAGTTGTAAAATCACAAGTTAGGCGACTGGTAGGAGTATCTTAGCCACATTGGTTCACAAGCCCACACTGACCAATTTCTCAAGTGTGGGACGAAATTTTCAGCAGTTTTGTAGATCTTGTAGATTTGGTAGATGCGATCGCAATTCTCAATAATGCTACTTTCACTTTTTCACCAAAATATAAGGTGTCGCATATTCAGGTAATTGCTTGATATGCTGCCTAAAATCTTTTTGATCCTCAAAAATACCTGCCAAAAAATCGAGTTGATGCAAATTTGGTAAAAATGCCCCACCAGTATCCGCCATTACACCCATTTGTAGGCGTTTGCTTCCACCTTGATTATATTCCATAACAATCACTCTACCCAAGCCAATATTCAGGACATCTCCAGCAAAAGTTACACCTGGCTTAATAGAAATCTTCGCATCACTCTTATATCCATAACCTTTGATCTCATCAACTTTTCTAAAATACCAATAACGTTTTTGCAATGTGGGTTTTACTCCTCTTACATAAGAAATTCCATTATTTCTATCCACATTAAAAAACGCTTGTGAACCATCTGTAAAATTAATCAAGATAGTTCCCTGCATTAATGCTTCCTCTAAACCTTGACGGGTGATATATGCCAAAGTTTCTACCCTTCCAAATTCTTTGCCACCAGGTTCATAAATACCTGATAAGACATCTTGTTTAGTGTATTTGGTGTAGAAATTATCATTTCCTAAATTGTCTTTTAAACTATAGATTGGTATATTATATTGAGATGTTTTAGATCGAGAGCCAGGATGTTTAAAAACTGCGTATTTTGTAATTCTTAATTGTTTTTGTCGCGGATGGTTAAGATTATAAGCTGACCATTTAATTACTCGGAAATTAGCATTGATAAAATTAGGATTCTGTAAACGAGTAGGACGATTATTACTAATATCTTCCTGCAAAACAGTAATCATAAAATCCAAAGTTTTGAGAACGTCCTCTACAGTCACACCTTGGCTTAATAACAATCCATTGCGGGAAATATTAGGATCTTTATCAGCATTATCTTGGAAATATTTGCGCGTATTAGTGAGAACAGTTAATAAATCAGCTTGATTGAAATTAACTTTAGCTGTTGGTAATTGTACAGATTTTAAAATGTGTTTACCATTGACACTATATTTATATTTTTTCCACTCATCAATGACAGAATAGAATATAGATGTAGCTTGATTTTGCTGACTGAATAAATTAATAGATTCAGTTGGTGTAATTTGTGGTTGCGTAATTACTTGCGGAATTTCTGATTGTGCATATAGATTTTGATGAGCCAAAACAACCAAAAAAAAAGTAACAATACCTGCTGTGATTTGGAATTTATGATTGAATAAGATACTCATAAGCCTAAGTCGGGAACTAAACTTCTAAATTCATTTCTAAGCAATGCTTCATACTGCATCACTTATACGTATTAATAATTACTTTTACAGCAGATTGCAGATCAATGAGGTACAGAATCTAAATTGAAACCTAGACAGCAAGAGAGTTTTACTCCTGACTCCTGCTGTATCTTGATCAACAAAAGCAATTATTAAACCCAATTATTAGCAGATAATCTGAGATTATGCACTAAATATTTATCTAGATTCATGAAAAATTTGTGGAACTTGACAAAATTACCAATAAACTTTTTCATTTTCCTGTTAATATCCTGTTCTATTACCCTACTAATACTATTGGGCAAGGGTTAAAGGACAAAGATTTTTATTCCCCCTTAACTTAGCAGTATTGGGACACAATCTATAGCTGTAGGATACAAGGACATTAGCTAAATACCTACATCCACTATTCATTCCTACTCATCCATCTCTTTTAATGTTGCCAATGCAGAAGGAGATAAGCGACTGAGATAGCTGAATATCCAGTATTTAAATATTGTGTTTAGAATTACTGGAAATGTGGCGATAAACAAAAATATTCCATTTCTACTTGCTGGTAAACCTAAATGTTCTGCGAAACCTTCTAAGAGGATTTCCCAGCCATGGGGAGAGTGAAATCCTACAAATATATCTGTCAATAAAATAATTAAAAAAGCCTTGGCACTGTCACTTAAACCGTAAACAAGTTGATCTATGAAAGACTGGACAAAGGTGATATCTTTTTTGCTCAGAACAATTACTATAGCAAAGGAAATTAGTGATATAAAATCAGCAAATAAATTGCTGATAGCACCGTTAGTTTTATTGCGGAATTCTTCTGCTATCTCAATCGCTTTATTTTTAACCTTTGCTTCAAAGTTTTCAGATGAAAATTCTGGTGCTTGACGGACGAGGGATCTAAATTTCAATCCTTGCTCAAAACTTTTTAATTCATTCAATGCTTTCTCCTCCATTTCTGAATTTATAAAAATTTGAGTCGTTTTTTCGTATCTGAAATGTTTCACCACAGGGTTGACTAATAATTGTTTAGAAAAATGCTGAGTTAATAGTGGTACGATAATCAGTATTAAGAAAAATCTAACTGCCCTGATAGTTCTATTTCTAGAGGTTCGATATTTTTTGACAAATTCTTCTTCTGCGTGGGGAGTTACATCTTGAGCAATTTTATTAAAGGTTCTACTAATTGACCTGGGAAATACACCAGGCTGTCGAGTTGCAGATGCTTCTTTGAAAATAGCTGTACACGATGAATTTGGCTGTTCTTTAACTCCTCTAATAGAATTCTCTATTGGTTCGTTAATGATTTTATTTTGAGCGATATATTTAGATATAACTTCATCAATAAATTTGAGTTTTTCTAATAAGCTGGGATCTGAATTATCGACAAAAGTAAGTCCTAACTGAAATTCTGCTAATCTAACTTTAATAATAGCTAAATTCCTATTTAAATTTCCTTGCCAAAAAGCCATGATATTTTCACTAAAGTTCCCTGATTTATGAGTGATTTTTTTACCACCAAATTGTTCAATTTCAATTTTTTGAATCGCTTGTGCTGCTTCATAAGCTTCTAATATAGCTCTTGCTGGAGTATTTGAAAACCACTGATTAAATAAACGCCAGGAGCCTTTAATCTTTTGGCTGATTACTCTTGTTTTTTGAGTAAAAAATTTTACATCCATAAAAATTTTCCTACAGGAAGTTTATTGAACTATTACCAACCTTGTATTTCAACTAGTTCCACACACAAATCATTAATTTTTTCTAGATCCGGTTTATGAGGTAAAGTAGATTGGTCAGAGTAAATATCCATTTCATTCACTAGGTCTTCCGCCATTTTGATCAATTTTTCATAAGTAAAATTTCCTCTGAGAATAGCTTTTAAATCATCAATATCTCCAGCAATATTTCTATTGATAATTACTTCTCGTTTTTGCAATATTTATAGGCCACTACGAAGTAATCTAATAGAGTGCATTCCGTGTTTCAAGTCAGGTTATGACTTTCTTTCAATTTCAGATCTAGCAGGATTTCTATTTTGCTGCCAATATATATAAGCCTTCCATTCTCTTAACACGATTTGATAGCTTTGACTTTTTTGCAACAGCCGAATAAAATCTTTACGGCTATTAGTTAGGTTTCGGCTGTATTATAAAGCTTTATCAGCTAAAGCATATTGTTTTAATATGCCTTCAAAATCAATATCTGCTGTCAGCAATTTATATAATTGGTCCGATTCTTCTAAAAATCCAATTTTACCCCTAATTAAGAGATAAAGATACTCTAAGAAAGCATCGAGTTCATCTTTTCTCAAAGGTGGTTCATCTTCTATACCAAAATCACTAGGTATTGGTTTCTCCGTGGGTGGATTTAACAACCACTTGCGATGAATTTCCATTTTTTTGATTTGAGCAAAAGCATAACCAGAATAGGTATGTTTAACTTTTTTACTCAAAAAAAGCTGTCTGTGATTAATCAAATGCTGTCCAGCATTTGTTAAAATTGGATATGTGGGCAACCAGAGTAATTCTAGAACGTTGGGATTAGCACCTGCTAATAAATGTAATACTTTCCTTAATTCATAAATAACAGTATCGTCATTACCATCTATAAAGGGAAATATGCCTGGTTCATCCCAGTCTGTATCTTTTTGTTCTATGCTATCGAATCCCAAATAGTAACGCTTAGGGGCAATAGACACGCCCCGATAATCATAATCGGAATCGGGAAGATTTAAACCATAGCCGTAACTACCTGCCAAGCCGATAAAAATACTTCTTTGTTCAACTTCTATTGTTTTCATATCTTTTTATCAAACGTAATGATAACTAGTGGTACGGCATCTATAAGATAATATATTTACTGAAATATTGTTGATGTAGTCTCTAAATTTTATCCATTTTAACTTTATCAAATTGTATTATATAAACGCTAAAAAAAATCTGAGCAACTCTACCCGTAGATACTGCCCAGATGGTTAAATTGTTATTCTGTCTGTGTCTCAACTGACTACAAACACATACATCTCCATTCCGGTAATCAGGTCAAATTTTCTAGATAAGATTTTTCAATCAATGAAATTCTTGACTGAATGCTGATCATTAAGATAAGATTTAAGATTGTCTGTCTAATTCCTGCTCGGATCAGGTAGACATACTGCAAAAGCTGGTAAAAGCCATAAATTGTAGTCTCTACAGGAGATTAACACCAGCTACCTGTACGGCAACTTCAAGGACAATTTCATGACCTACGCAATTATTGAAACTGGCGGTAAACAAATTAAAGTTGAAGCAGGTCGTTTTTACGACATTGAACTGCTGAGTACCGAACCAGATGAAAAAGTGACCATAGACGCAGTATTGCTGGTGCAGCATGAGGGCGAAGTCTCAATTGGACAGCCCCGAGTGGCAGGTGCGACGGTAGAAGGGACGGTGATACGACATTTTAGAGGTCGTAAAGTCCTGGTTTACAAAATGAAACCTAAGAAGAAAACCCGGAAAAAACGCGGACACCGCCAGGAAACAACCAGACTTTTGATTAACTCCATTAACCTCAACGGTGAGGTCTTGGCATATCAAGAAGCGCCAATTACTCCAGAAAGTCCTAATACTATGGATAGCATTCCTGAAGAAGCTGTTGCTGCTGAATAATAAAAAGAAGTAGATAAATTAAGAGGAAATCATGGCTCACAAGAAAGGAACAGGTAGTACAAGAAATGGTCGTGACTCTAATGCTCAACGTCTGGGCGTAAAGCGTTTTGGTGGTCAAGCTGTGCGTGCGGGAAATATTCTTATCCGTCAGCGTGGGACTAAATTCCACCCTGGTAATAACGTTGGTATTGGCAGTGATGATACTTTATTTGCTTTAGTTGATGGTGTTGTTACTTTTGAAAGAAAGGGCAAAACCCGGAAACAAATCAGCGTTTATCCTGCTGTTGCTGCTGAAGCAGTAGCTAGTTAAGTTTTAGTCGTTAGTCATTAGTCATTAGTCATTAGTCATTAGGAATAGGGAATATTTATATTTCTTCTGAACTCCTGACTCCTGACTGCTGACTCCTAAACTCCTAATTGCTGACAAAGCTATTAAATAAACCTGTGTAGTAAAGCGCCTGTGGCTAAACCTGCTAGTGAAATAATAGATGTCAACCAAAAAGCTATACCTTCTTTGAAGCCAGCGGCTTGAAAGTCTATCTTCACCAGTATGGTAGCTGAGAGTACCAGCAAAGTATCAAGAAATACTCGAAACCAGGCAATCATGAGAAAGAAGAGGAAAGCTGCCAACACAGTGATGCCAAAAGACCTGATATTTGATTGAAACAGCATACTGTAATACTCTACTAGTTTTGACCATGAAGCAGTCAAACTGGCTACTAACAGCAATATAGCCACTGCAACTATTAACCACACAAACCAAGGAGCTTTGGTTTCCGATATCACCCAGCCCAAAGTGCTGTAACTCAGCACTGCTAGTGCTAGGGAAAACCAAGGAATTGTGTTTAAGGTTGGCATAGATTGGTGTTCCCAGTAGCTGGTGGAGATATTATTTCACAATTTTCAGTTGATTGGCGCAGTTATACTGCAAACGGGTGAGAGTTGGACTTATATCATACTGATAGCACAGCGTGGCGTAAGCCATGGGTAACGTAGTGCAGCTTATCCCTACGGGACACTGCGTGAACGCGGAGCGTCCCGTAGGCTCTAGTATCTAGGAGATTCTTCACCATCTCTTTCATAGACGCTCCGCGAACGTTCAGAATGACACTTGTAAACCGTTTTTAGTATAAATAAGGGTTTAGGGTTCAGGATTGATCCTTTTTTCAACTAAGAGATGAATCAACTATCAATTTTCCCGGATTATTCTGTAAAAATTAGTTAAATTATGATCTTAAACATTTGTAAACTATTAGCAGTCGAGTAGCTGCGTGTCACATTTTATTAAGGTTAAGGGCTGATCATGAAACAACTAGTTATTGTTGAGCGCGTATGCCTGATTGGTCATATCGTCTCTATGGTGTTTGGACTAGTAGGGATATTATTAGTTATTCCTAATGCGGAATTAATTTTGAGCTTATCTGAAGTCGGCCAGACTGTCATGCAGTGGAGTATGGCAGGTGGCGGGGTGGCTTATATGATTTTAGGTGCAGTAGGTGTTTTCCTGTATGCTTACCGAACGTTGGGTTTAGGTCGTGCTTTGTGTTTTCTGTTGCCTTCGGTATTAATTTCTTTGACTAGTGAGTTACTAGGAACCAGCACAGGTTTTCCTTTTGGTAACTACAGCTATTTGAGTGGCTTGGGTTATAAGATTGCGGGTTTAGTGCCGTTTACCATTCCCTTGTCATGGTTTTATGTGGGATGCGTTTCCTACCTGCTGGCGCGTGTAGGGTTAGAGGTAGATAAAAAGCCCAGTTTCTTCCGTCATCTAGGTGCAATCGCCCTTGGTGCTTTATTGCTTACTTCTTGGGATTTTGTGCTTGACCCGGCTATGAGTCAAACTTCTCTTCCCTTCTGGTATTGGCAACAACCAGGTGCTTTCTTTGGGATGCCTTACCAAAACTTTGCCGGTTGGATGGGTACTGGTTCAGTGTTTATGACAGTAGCGGCGCTGTTGTGGAGAAATAATCCAGTCAAATTAGAGCGATCGCAACTCAATATTCCTTTGGTTGTGTATTTGGGTAACTTTGGTTTTGCAACCGTGATGAGTTTGGCTGCGGGCTTCTCCATTCCTGTATTGCTAGGGTTGGTACTTGGCGTTGCACCTGCTGTAGCACTGTGGTTGAGAGGTCCTGGCGCATCCACTCCCCTAGGTATTGAACCTGCAACCAAAGAAGTTTCCGTTGCCAGCGTCAAAGTCGCTTTCAAGTAACTTCATTAGTGCTGAGTAAATTAGTAGTAATTTACTCAGCACTAATTGGTGATTGGTGATTGGTAAGTAATTTTGAATCTTTAATTTTGAATTTGGTATAAATATTTTGATCATAGAAAGCACTATTTCCCTCCTATTACTACTTATTCAAGTACCAGCAACGGCACTTCTACTATCACGGCTGCTTAAAGGACCAAGACGATATCCGCCCCTGCAACCACAGCAACCAACGCCTGATATGTTAGGTCGTGTTAGTGTTATTGTGCCGACGTTAAATGAAGCATTACGCATTAGTCCGCTATTAAAGGGGTTAAGTCGGCAAAGTTACGAAGTCAGAGAAGTAATTGTGGTTGATAGCAGATCCCAAGATGGCACTCCCGACTTGGTAAAAGCTGCACAGCAACAAGATCCACGGTTTCGAGTGATGACAGATGATCCCTTGCCTTCTGGTTGGGTAGGTCGTCCTTGGGCGTTACACAATGGTTTTTTGTTTAGTTCCGAGAGAAGTGAGTGGTTTTTGGGTATGGATGCGGATATTCAACCCCATTCTGGCTTGGTGGCAAGTTTAGTCAAAACAGCCCAAACTGAGGGTTATGATTTGGTTTCTCTTTCGCCTCAGTTTATTCTCAAGTATCCAGTAGAGTGCTGGTTACAACCGTCATTGTTAATGACTCTTTTATATAGATTTGATCCTGCTGGTATTTATACAGAACAACCGGAAAGGGTAATGGCCAATGGGCAGTGTTTTTTGTGTCGTCGCTCGGTTTTAGCAGCTATAAATGGTTATAGCAGTGCTAAGAGTTCGTTTTGTGATGATGTGACTTTGGCACGAAATATTGCGGCAGCTGGTTTTAAGGTGGGGTTTTTGGATGGGGCAAAAGTGCTAAAGGTGCGGATGTATGAGGGGGCAATGGAAACTTGGAAGGAATGGGGGCGCAGTTTAGATTTGAAGGATGCGTCTAACCGCGCTCAAATTTGGGGTGATTTATGGCTATTATCAGCGGTGCAAGGTTTCCCTCTGATCATTTTGTTAGCTTATCTCCCCATGTCTTCATCTCCCTATCTCCCTATTTCCTTGGTTTTGGGGCTGAATATATTTCTCTTGTTAATTCGCTTTGCTCTATTATTAGTGATCGCACCTTCTTACGACCGTAAAAATGCCAAGGGAGGTTGGTTCTTCTGGCTTTCCCCCCTGGCTGATCCTTTGGCTGTACTGCGAATCTTTTTATCTGCTTTCCAGACTCCGCGAGAATGGCGAGGAAGGAAGTATTAAGGCAAGTTATGCTGGTTGTGGCTGGTAATTGGTAGTTGGGAATGAATTATTCGGCTTCAGTTCCTATTTGATCACCTCGTTCCAGTTCCCAAAGAATTTGATTACCTTCCCGTCGTACTCTGGAAACTATCCAGTTTCGCCAACGCCACTGATCTCCTCGACTGGTGACAGCACTGGCGTGGACATCCATCAGGTCTGCTAGTTCTGAACTAGTGATTAAATAGCCTTTTTCTGCTATTTCGTCAGCAACCCGCAGAGTTTCAACTAAGTTGCGGAGTTGTGAAACCCTCATCTCAGGTGGTTTTTCGTCGTTTGTGGTCGCAGCTGACGCTGTAGATGGTTCCATAGTGGTTATGTCTGATGACAAATTACTGCTATCCGAGATGTTTGTGTTAATGTTTGTGTTAATTTTTGTAGAGTTTATTGGAGAATTGGATACTTTTGCTACATTGATTTGGTTTGTATTGGTTAAGGTTGGGTAAGGATTTGCAGGCGATAATTGTTGAAGAGATGGGATTTTACCGCTGGCAAAGGAGCGAGCAATCACATCACAACGTTCGTTACCTATGTTACCAGAATGTCCGCGCACGTGCTCCCATTTGACGAGTCGGCTGTTGAGTTGGTCGAGAGTTTCTAAAAGATCTTGGTTTTGGACTGGGTTCCCATCTGACTTTTTCCAGCCCTTCTTTTTCCAGCCTTGCATCCATTTGGTAACGGAGTTGATCAGATATTCGCTATCGGTATAGAGGGTGATGGGTTCAGTTTGTCCAGATTTTTCAAATAGTTCCAGGGCAGCGATCGCAGCTTGCATTTCCATTTTATTATTGGTGGTATGGTGTGATAGGTCACCCATTTCGTGAACTGAACCATCGTTAAAATAAACAACTACAGCCCAACCACCAGGACCAGGGTTACCGGTGCAAGCACCATCAGTATATATGCTTTTAATTATGCGTTCTGTAGACATGGTGGGAGTATGAAACCGCAGAGAAGACAAAGGAAAGAGTTAGCGACGAATTTTGGTCAATAATATCCAGGCTATTATACTGACAATCACTCCGGTTAGAACGCTGATATAAAAAGGCGGGGTAATGATAAATGGGTCTTCTCGTGGTGGTGGGAATTGAGAAACCAGGACAGAGGAAGCGATTTGACTGGTTGCAAGTCCGATACCTGCCATCACTATAGTAGTATTGAGTGTGCCATCGCTTTTCGTTTATTCAATGTCAATAATTCCTTGAATGGTGCTATTAAGGGTAACGGTAAAAAAGACTACTTTTTTTGATTGATAATCAAACTCTTATATCCTCAAATTATAGGTTATAACGTCGCATTAACTTAATTCCATCTACATCATTTTGGAAACCCCAACGCTTATAGAAAGGAATCATTTCTGATAAACAGTAAATAGAAATATTTTCAAGTTTTTTTAATTGTGGATGATTAATCACCTCATCTAATAATTTAGAATTACCTCATCTAATAATTTAGAATTATTGGATATAGCAACAAAACCCAAATCATCGAGGAGTAAATTAATAATGTACCGTCTAACAGCATTATCCCAGCGACTACAGAGTAGTACTTTTACGATATTATTAACCCTGATTATCAGTGTAATACTTCCTGGAGTAACTTGGGCTACTGGCTTGGGAATTGATAATGGTCATCTTATTTCTTGTCCAGCTTCAGACAACTGTGTTGTGAGTCAAAATGCTGATGCTAATCACAACATTGAACCAATTACTTATCATATAGACCGTGAAAAAGCTAAAGAACTTTTACTCAAAGTTCTCACTATTGTTCCCCGTACAGAAGTTATAGAACAAACAGATAATTACATTCATGCTCTTTCTAAAAGCCGCATCTTCAAATTTGTGGATGATGTAGAGTTTTATTTACCTGTAGATGAATCGGTAATTCATATCCGTTCAGCATCTCGTGTAGGAAAGTCGGATCTCGGTGTCAACCGCAGACGTATGGAACAAATTCGTTTAGCTTTGCGTGACTTAAACGTTTGATTTGATTTGCATGCAGTTGTTGAAGTTTAATAATCATCATTTACGAATCAATAGATTTTTGATTGTGAACTTGAAACAAGGTAGTTAACAAAGCATCAATGCTGACGAAATTTTTCTCCTTCTCCTGATGATATTCTTTAAGTCCCTGTTCACCTTTTGTATTAACCCAATTAACTAAAGTTTCTCTTTGTCCTTGATATTCATACAGTGGCACAGCGAAGAGGAGAAAACAAAGAATATAAAGAATCCCATTGTGGGGAATTAGGGAAAATTGTTTTTCCCTTGCTATAAGGACGGAGAATAGATGGAGGTTATTGAAAAGGGGAAAACATAAATGTGATTCTGCCATTTTCTAATAGATGGGCAGAAGTTTCATTTCCACTACCTGTTACATCTAGGTAAGCAATGCAAAGGGGTGAAATGATACGAAAACTTTCTAAACCTTTAGGAGAAAGGTTAACATGGCCTGTAGGACTTAAAGGGGGAGTCCCAACAAAAAATATCTGCTGACTTGCAATAAATCTTTGCAATTCCTCAGTAATGGAGTCAAAAACTTTAGCCATAAACGTTGTGAGAGTTCTTGCAGATTTGTTGTTATCTACTATTCTAGAAAAGCTTAACTTCTATTTTAAATGTCGTCAATCTTTCTTCCTCCACCTATACAAAAAATTAATAGTCAAATAGCTGATAGTGTTGCTGTTGAGTTATACGTATTACGTCTTGATCTCATGCACTCACAGGTTAATGGTAATAAGTGGTTCAAATTGAAATATAACCTGTTGTCAGCTAAGGAGAAAAATGTATCCACTATACTCACTTTTGGCGGTGCTTATTCTAACCATATTTTTGCCACAGCAGCCGCAGGTAATATTTTTGGTTTTCGTACTATTGGGGTGATTCGTGGAGAGGAAACTTTTCCCCTCAATCCTACATTGAGTTTTGCGGTAGAACAAGGTATGCAGTTAGTATATTGCAATCGCACAACCTATCGACAACGCCATACAACTCAACTACAGGAAGACTTAAAACAACAGTTTGATAAAGTATTTATAATTCCCGAAGGTGGTTGTAACCTCAATGGAATGCGAGGCTGTACAGAAATAATGCAAAATTTAGAACTATTTGATACTATTTGTCTAGCCTGTGGAACAGCCACAACATTAGCTGGTATTGCCCTATCATTACATTTTAAACAGAAAATAATTGGCTTTCCTATATTAAAAGGTGGAGAATTTCTAGCAGCAGAAATAGAGAGTTTAATTACCAATTATCTCACATCTGATTTACCTGCACCTGTTAATTCTCCTGCAGCTTGGGAATTAGTATGTGATTATCATTTTGGAGGTTATGCAAAGGTAAATCAGGAATTAATTATGTTTTGCCAAAAATTTACCCAAGAACACGACATACCCCTAGATTACGTATATACTGGAAAAATGTTTTATGGAGTCATGAATTTACTACAACAGGGATTTTTCAACCAGGTCGTCTACTATTAATACATACAGGCGCTTTACAGGGAAATCAGGGTATTGACGAGAAATTACTTAGGAAGGTATTGAATTAAAGTAAGTTTTAATAAATCAGAACCACTTACAGTATGAGTCAGAAGTCATGATATGCTATTTCTCCAGCTTGTTTTCGGATATCGGCGGCATTATCAAAAACCTTCTTCCATGAATCACAGTCTTCAACTTCATGGATAATCAATACATATTTCATGATTTTGTGTAGCTATTGTCTTCATTATGGAGTGGCAGAACAGGATTGTTCCCAAGTCAGCTTTTTCTCAACAGTTTGTTGTTCACCAGGGGGAACAGTACGCTCATCCATAAAGTAAATGTTGAATTTCTCTAAAAACCACGTTTGTGTTTAGTATTCCAAGCGTAACAGAGATATTTTCCATACAAAGGAAAAAGCTTTTTACTGATCGCTCGATTAAGATTAATAAAATAAGTTCGCCATTGCATATTGCTATAAATAGCACCTCTGGTACTCAGAGTAGGTTTATCCCAATTAACAGGATTTCCACCACGAAAAATATCAACCTCGCTGCCATTTTCCAGACTACCTGGTATCATAGCCATCTATCATCTCTAGGCGGTGGAGGTGCAAAAATACTCCATGATTGATCAAGCCTTGTAACTCGGCCAATAACTTCAGTCTTTTGCGATATTTTCCGCTTGAATAAATCGGGGGCGTAACTTTGGATATTCCAAATAAAAGCGTAAATTAACAACACCACAGCCAAAATATTCAAAAAGCAGGATTTACGAATTTCCAAAGGACGGAATTTAAAAAGTTTGGTGAAATTACCAGCGAACTTACGATTAGATGTGATCGCTTAATAAAACCTTGTTCCCCCAGCCATCACTAGATTCCAATTTAGCAATAGCACTAAAAACCTAAATACAAGTGACAAACTCACCACATAAACAATACCTTTAAACTTAAAATGTCGCTTTCCTTGATAATCTTCAATTACCTAAAAATTTTGAGCTTCGATATCACCATAAATATCTGGGTATTCCTGCGCCATTAATAACGGTGTTCCTGGCAAAATCAACAGAGTTATTAAGATATCTACTACCTTTTTACAAAAACCACAATCAGTATCAAAACAAATCTTTAAGCCTTGACTTGCTGGTATTTGTAGGCGCTGTTCCAAATTATTTCAAAAGTAAGTAGGAATAAATGCTAACCAACTAAAAATATTCAAAAACGGGAAAATGCCAATATTTAAAGTTAAACCGAATCCGGCATGAAGTCCGATAGAAGTCAGAACTGTACCTAACCGAAACAAACTATTCCGATAAGGAATGAATATAGTCAGTGGTCCTATTCATTCCAGTACCAAAGTAATTTGAGTGAATACCTTTAAAATCGGTCGAAAATTGAGGAAAAAATAACCAAAAGGGGTAAGATATTCGTCAAAACTCAAAGCATAATAAACCGCACTACCATCAACCCAAATGGGGCTTTTAGTTTTAATTGCAGCGGAAAAAATATAGATAAAATACTGCTGATACATCAGAGCAGAAGTAGCACTAGAAACCACTGTTTCCGGTAGCTGAAGTTGAGAAGTATTCAGCGCACTATCAAAGGAATAACAAGGGCCCCAAGGTAGAAACATCGCCCAAAACATGAGAGTACGTAAAACATCATCCGCTGCAAAAATCAAGGGTGGGTTACGATTGTGCATGGATACCAGCAATACCCAAGAAGCAATGGTACCCACTCTAGTGCGATAACCCACTAACATCAGCAGCGCAAAAAAAGCTGCAACAGCAAATAATAATGCCTGAACAATCGGTTCGCCACTGATAGTCTGTAAAGACAAATATCCAGGTTTGGCGATTTCCGCTAGTAAAGTACGGGGAAGAACACCGAAATCAGTATAGTGGGCATTTAAATCACCAAAGCGAGTAAATAAATCTACGATAATGATGATGGAAATACCGATACGAAACGCAGCAAGTGATCGTAAATCTAGTCCTAAGAAAGTTTCTAGATTTTTTCTCCAGGATGTTTTTGATGTTTGTGCTTGAGTAACCATTAGATTTTTTTAAAAAACCGCGAAGGCACGAAGAACAAGAAGAAAGAAGATAAGACTTTTTAAAGTAGGAATATAGTAAAATTTTACTCTTTGCTCCTTTGCATGAGTATTTATCTTCTCAACAGTTTTTTAATTCGTCCAAATATCCACTTTTTAGCTACTTGAAGTTTATATTTAAGGGTTGGCAAAAGTTGAATGTAAACTCCTCGGCAAATGATGCTGGGTAGATTACCATCTAAGGTGATGCCAAAGCTATAAACCACAGCATTCTTAATACCTAAAGTTAACATTTCTCCTAAATGTAAGTAGCTAAATGATTTTAAGCGACGACCTGTAATTTTTGCTCAGATATTGCGAGCCGCACAGGGTGCTTGTTGAAAGGTAGCTTGGGCTTTAGCGGGAGATCTGTTACCTTCAATATCTCTAATTTCTGCTAAGTCTCCTAATACAAATACATTTGGATATCCCGCTAGTTGCAAGGTTGGGCTACCAATTAATTGTCCTTGTTGATTATGTTGAAATTTTAGGTCTTTTGTCCATCTAATTGAGTGGTTTTCTCCTGTCCACAAAACTAAATCCATCGGTAATTCCTTAGTTTTACCTTGATGATTAATAATCACTGTACCAGATTTAATCGTTTCAATATTAGTATTCAAGTCTATATGTACACCCCGTTTTAATAAAGCCCTATATGATCCAGTTTAACTACCTTTATGGAAGGTTTTAAGTATTTCATTTCCTTTATCAATTAAGCGGATTTCTCCGCAGTCTTTCAGCCTATCTGGCAATTTACAAGCTATTTACACACCATTGGGACCAGTACCAGCTATAGTGATCATAATTACACGAAGATCAGATGTTTCCAAAACCCGTAACTGTTCTTTTAAATATTCAGTATCTTCTAAAGTCCGAAATGTTTGGGCATATTCTGCTGCTCCTGGGACTACATCTAATCTAGTTTGTTTACCAACAGCCAACACCAAAAAATCATAATTTAATATTTCTCCATTTTCCAAAGTTACCAATTTTTTCTCTAAATTAACATTTAGGATTTCCGCTTGATAAAATTTAGCTTCACTATCTGCCAACGATTTTTTATAAGCTGGTGCAACTTCCCAATTATTTAATTCTCCTGTCACTACATCATAGAGTAAAGGAGTAAATAAAAAATGTTCCCGTTTTTCTACTAAGGAGATCTCATAATTAGGCTGACGAACTTGAAGAAACTTCTCCAATTCCAAGGCCGTATAAAGACCACCAAAACCACTACCTAAAATACAAATCCGTACTGTATGATGATTAGGAAATGCAGATTGTTTAAGTTTACTGTGTTTACTTAAACTATCATTTTTCTTATATATGAATTATAATTCATACTTTTCTCCTCTCTTTCTTCCTTTGCATCTTTGCTCCTTTGCGCGAAATGAAATAAAGATATTATTTGATATCTGCAGCTTTAAATTGCTCAACAAGTTCACTTGTCCGAGTGCGACGACCATCAGGATTCAGATGATAATGGGTGTCAACAAACAAACTAGAATCAGTCTTCACGTTTAAGGTTTCTCTGTCATAAAGTAGAGGTGCAATTTTGCCTAACTCTTCTGCTGTCTTGCGGATATTAATAAGAGTTTCAGTATCAGTGCTGCCATAAATCCAAGAAAGTCCTAATACCAAAGAAAGTTGCCCCTTTAGCCTCTACTTCCTGTTTAAATTGCTGAATTCGCCGCAAATAATGAGGAGAAACACTATCATTGATTTTCAATGACCACCATTCACTCTTGGTGCGTTTTTTCAAGACTGTGGGATCACCGTTAGCTGTCACAGGGTCAGAATAATAAGCTGTTAAACGACCTTTCTGCACCACATCCAGAGATGATTTAGTTGCGGCCTTTAGGGTGGGTGTACCTAATAACATCAGGTCTTGGGCTAGTTCCTTGGGGGGTACATTTCCTAAGACGAGTTTACCAATAGCTGCACCAAATTGACCAGAGTGATCGCCAAAACCACAATTAGTTAGTAAAAATAGATACTCGGTTATCTAAATTAGAATATCGCCTTTTTTAATCACATTAGCAACACGGGGCAGAATCACATCTAATCCGATTGGCCCATCTGTGGCTATGTTGATGGTAGGGATGCCTAATTTCTCTTGCATCAGTTTGGCATCGATGGTGTAATGAGCGCCAGAACCACGGACAATGAGAATACGTTGGGGTGCTTGTACTTCCTTGGTGATCGCCATTTTCTGTTCATACATCATCCGCAACCAGCTAAGTTCACCTCCATAACAGGCATTGCATTATATAAATAACCAACACCCCAAGTTTAACCTGTGATCGCAAACCAACTAGAAAGTCTGAAAAACTTGTTCATAAGAGGTGACAGTCAAGAGTGATAACTGAATCTAAGAGGATGTTTGAAAAGTTAGAAAAGGTATAATTTGTCATTCTGTATCCCTTCGGGACACTCCGTAAACGCGGAGCGTGGCGTATGACTCCTACGTCGTCACGTAAGCTATAGCTATGTGGAGCAAAGCGGAACGTATCCCTTCGGGACACTGCGTGAACGCGAAGCGTGTCGGAGGCCCTAGAATCTAGGGTTTGAGCAATTAATCTGAGATGCTTCACTTCGCTGCGGTATGTACCCTGCAGGAAGCAAGCTACAGCATGACTTTTCAAACACCCTCTAAAACTCAAAGTAAATAAACGGAGAAGGTGTATTAGCAGGAAACAAAATTGTCAGCACTAAGAGTAACCGTGACATCCAAGGAGAAACCAATAAATCATATTCCGTCTCTCCTTGTCGCCAAACTCCTATTTGTTCCATCAGTAACAGTCGTATTGACAGTAGGAAAGTGAAGACTAAAGCTGCTGCTCCATTCTGATTAAGGAGTGTTAACACATCACCTAAATTAGATAGAGAATAATTCCAAGGAGTTACTAAAACTTGCAATTTCTGCACTAAACGATGTGTATTTGTTTCCATAAAAAACAGACATCCCAGAATTATAGATCCAAAAGTTAAAGCCCAGGAAATAAACTGCGGTATCAGAAACTTTTGCTATCCTAAAAGTTTATAAAATGGTCGTCCACCATAGCGCAAGACTAACAACAATAGTCCGTGATAAGCTCCCCAAAAAATAAAATTCCATGCTGCTCCGTGCCAGAAACCAGATAGGGTATTTTTAATAAAAAGATAAAATGGGGCATACTTCATGTTCTTGCCCATCAAAGGCAGAAAAACATAGTCTCTAAACCAAGTGCTAAAGGTAACGTGCCATCTCCACCAAAACTCGTTAATACTCTGGGAAGTATGGGGAGCAAGAAAGTTAAGGGTTAACTTAAGACCTACAAATTTTCCTAACCCCACAGCAATAAAACTATATCCACCAAAATCAAAATAAATTTGTAATGTAAACAGAAAGGCGAAAAACTAAACTAACCAAGGATTCTCAACTTGATATATTTTGATATAAGGTGAAATATTATCTGCCAGGACAAACTTTATAAATAGTCCTAGAGATAACCGACGAAAACCAGATTCAAAGTTATCAAATGTCAATTGAAATCGAAAGTTTTCAATTTGCGGAAACAAGTCTGACCTGCGTTCAATTAGACCTGCTACCACTTGGGGGGAAAAGGAAACAAAGTTGACGTAATATAAAGCAGCAATGGGTTGTTGTTTCTGGTGGTATAGGAGTCAACCACAAACCTCACCATTTGAAAGGTATAAAAAGACAATCCTAGTGGAATTGAACCCATACCAGGAATAGACTTTGATTGCCAACTTTCTGATAATCCTGGAACTACTAAACCTAAAATATCTTCAACAAAGAAGTTGAGATATTTGAAATAGGCCAGGATAGCAATATCAATCTCCTTAGCCTGCCATTTTTCCTGTCTCAACATCAACAACACCATCACGTAGTTGAAGATGATTTCACACATGAAAATAGCAAAACTAGACTTGGAGTCGTTGACAAACAGTAACAAAGAGATCGCCGCCAAACCAACCGCATCAAAAGCACCTTTCCACAGGTTCAAAGACTTGGGAATATAGCGGACTGTAAAATAAGGGATCCCAAATAGCAGTAGCACTCACCAAGACGAAAACTCCGGAAAATTCAATTCACCCTGCCTCCAACCTTTGAAATCATAGAAATTATTGGTGATTGGTGAGAAGTTATTGCCCAGTCACCAGTCCCCAGTCGCAGTCCCCAACATCAACTACCACTAATCTTGTTCCAAAGACGACCCCAGCCTTTACCTTGAGTAGCTTCTTCTTTAGGTTTGCAGCGACTGGTTGAATAACAGCAGTTTCCCGAGGTGAGACATCAACTTCATTCACTAAATATTGAGGAGCTTTTTCAATAGTTGGATAGTCTCAAAACAAGGTAGAAGGAAGTTCTGCACCTAACCAGTCTTCCATATCACCAACTATAGTTACAGAATCAATGGAATCTAAACCATAGCGGGCCAAAGGTTCAGTAACTTTGATGCTTTGACCATTGATTCCCAGTTGTTTGGCAATCTTATTAATTAACCATCCTTGAATAGTATCAACAGCGTTCATAGTTTCAGGCATGGAGTTGGAGTTTTGGAGTTGCATGTATGCTAGTTTCCTGTGGTTGAGATTTTGCTAGTTGAAAAGGAACAATGGAAAACATCCGGTCTTTGTTATACAAACGAATCATTTCTTGGACTACACCACCGTCCTCGATTCTTCCAGGTAATGCTTTCGCCGGTCGGCAGTTTAACATTAACTTACGTAAGCTAAGTGCTAACCACTCTCCATTAGCAAAGAATTCTCCAAGATGATTACGGATGTAAATCTATATATACACACAAGCAGCAGCAGCGTGTAATACACAGTATTGTTTTGCCATGTCAAACAACTCTGGGGATTGTTCATGCCCAAACTGGAAGGTTGACTCTGTAATCTGTACATCCAGATTCTTTAACTCTTCCTGCACTATATCCGTGAAAGTAATGATTTGGTAGAGAGTATCTGGATTCAGATTTGAGTCTGTTTTTAGCTTCTCCAAAGATGCTAAAGCCAAGTCTAGCCCTTGCAGAACATCATCTCGACCCCGATTGACGAACTCCAGTTTTTTGCCATCAAAGGCCGGTACAGGTTGTATTAGGTCAAAAGTTTTAGAAAGACGTGCTTCTAGGGATTCTAGATTTTTTCCGGCCTTTCTAGCGCGAGATTTAGCTAAGGATAGTGGATTAAATAACCTGTAACTCTGGTTAAGGGGTGTAATTCCAT
>CAKZGI010000304.1 GCA_936914905.1 uncultured Trichormus sp.
CCCATGCTTTGGTTCTGATAGCAACAACAGAGTGTAATGTTCCAGATTGCATTCTGCTGTAGAAGGTTTGGTTATTTCTCTAATTCTCCAATACCTGCTAAGTAGATGACATTTTTTATCACTACACTATTTTGCTACTGTGTAAATACGTAAATTCTGTATGTTTATATACTTTCTATATTAGAAAGTATGGTAACAAATCTACCACTCTTTACATAAAGGAGCATCTATGTTTGAGCTATCCTTTGACTCCCAACAAGGGGTAATTACCCAATCCTATAATCATAAGGGTTTCCGCGATTATCAAGATCCTTTATATGCCCTAAATCCTTTATATGCCCTAAATCCTTCTGATTCTTCTCAATTACTTCCTGATACGCATTAGTTAGCAGGTTGGGAATTTTAGTATTAATTATTTATCAAGTTTGTAAGGGGTTAGAATTGCCAACCCTATATTTTTTGGTTATTGGGTTTGGAATGGAGATGGAGTAAAATTAAGTTATACCCTCAGTCAGAATAGAGGTATGACTACTTACAAAAAATTCCTAAATTCCTCTCAATTGTTGTTTTCTCAACTCCTGTATGAGCAAACCAATTGTCATTCCTATTCCCACAATAGCTGTCAAGTAAAATAAACTAATTAACCGTGTTAACATTGGTGGTTGTATTCCTTCAACTTCCAGCAATTGCGCCACTTTAATAGGTGAAAATTGACGATTACTAACTTCTACCTCTACTTTATGGGGAGCCCCATCAAAAAATTGCGATCGCCATACTAATTTACCATCTTGATCGGGAAATCCTTTATAAGCAAAAACCGTTAGATCATTTTCTAAAGCAATGGCTTTTACATCTAAAACCGCATCTTTAATCGGTTTTCCCATATTATCATTGACCTCAACTGATAAATTCGCCAATTTCCCTACAGTCGTGTTTTTATCACCGTCAATTTTTACATCTAAATTCTGTAACTTTACCACTGATGGGGCAATATTTTCTGTTTTATGCTCATGTTCACTCCCATGAGCTCCAGCAACTTCCCCAGTGATATTAATAAATAATAATGTCACTATGGCAATTACTGTTAAACCACTTAATAACAAGCGTACAGATTGAGGAGTAATTTCTCCATCCCTCAATTTTTCCTGTCCACCAATTACCCAACCACCTAATAGTCCTATTGATAATAAAATAGCTGCTACCACAGCAAAATATTTATATTTAATAGGATTTTCCCGGACATAAAAGTTCAAATTCTCCTGATAAGGAGCAAAAGCATTAGCTACCAAAGGAGCAACTTTTACTAACAATTCATAATTGCCACGAATTGGTAGAACCTGCTGAAATTCTAGCTTACCTTTTAGGGCAGCTACTTCCAATTCTAACAACTTCTTTCCTTCCACCATTGGAAAATCTGTTGTTAACCAAGGAGTCGCTCTTGGTGTAGAAATCTCTAGATTAATTAACGCATTTTCTAAAAGTTTCCCACTAGCATCAACAGCTTCTAAAGTAAACATTACCGGAGATTGTGCTTTTTGTGTTGCCGCTTCAAGTGGAAAAATACGCTCTAACGGTGGATTAGTGGAAAGTATAACTTTAGATTGAGGAGTTTGGGAAACACCAACTAAGGAATAAAGAATTGATAAGCTAATGCAAACAGCAGTGATAACTACAAAAAGTCGATATTTTTTCATGGTTAATTAGATATTAAGCGTAGATAAACCCAGATAAAGCCAGAAGAATATTTTAGTTACAGGAGATTACATCTAAATGAAATCATATCTAATGATAACTGTAGGGGTTTAGCATTGCTAAACCCTCATAAATTCTGCTGTCTAATATGTTTAGTGACAGCCAATACCTAATGTATGGTGACGTACTGAGTGTGTTGCATTATGAGCAGCAGGATAAGTAGAAAACAATGCAGTCCAAATTACTAAGGAAGATAACAACATATAAAGAGTTACCTGTACTGGCTTGGATAAGGTAATACCTGCTGTTTTCTGTAATACTGAGCTAGAAGAAAAAATTGTCATTTTTGAACTCCCGTAACTAATGAAAGGTAATTTATCAAATTAAAGTCCATTTTGCCGTTAAGTGACAATCAATATACAGCAGATTACAAATGAATCAGGTACACACTATGGTCATAAACCAAGCTGCGCTATCAAACATCAAGCAGCTTTTACTCCTGAGTTCTCTTGTATATCATTAACCCAGCTAATATCCACAAATCCTCACACTTTCTTTGCTTTGCATCGTTCTCAGATTTCTGTTTCTAAGTTATTGACAAAGATTCCTATTTTGGATACTATACATAAAACTAGTTGCAAATCATTTGTAATTTATTGGTAGATTGTATCCCTCTTAACCTCATGTCTGATAACTTTACTCAGAGTAAAGACAAACTTTGGAATCGTCGTCAAGTCCTGAAACTAGGATTATTTGGTGGCGGACTAGCATGTATAGGAGGATTGTTGCAAATCCTAAATATAAAAAACAATGCTTCTGTGAGAATTCCACCAATGGAAATTCCTGATTCTCATGATGCTACTAACCCCATCCAAGTATTACGAAACTTTGATTATGGGACAATTAAGCGTGAAAATGGACGGATTATTCGAGAATTTCAGTTAACTGCTGGCACTTCTACCATTCAGCTTAACAGTGCTGTCTCATACAATATTTGGGACTTAAATGGACGCATCCCTGGTCCAACATTACGAGCTAAAGAAGGTGAAAGAATAAGAATACTTTTTCTCAATAAAGCTGGACATTCCCATTCTTTACATTTTCATGGTGTACATCCTTCAGAAATGGATGGGGTACGTCCAATTAGTAATGGTAAAGCAACTATATATGAATTCGATGCTGAACCCTATGGCATTCACTTATATCACTGTCATGTAGAACCTGTAACCCGTCACATTGCAAAGGGGTTATATGGAATGGTTATTATTGACCCTCCTAAACCTCGTCCACCTGCGGATGAAATAGTTTTAATCATGTCTGGCTATGACATAAATGATGATAACCGGAATGAATATTATGCATTTAATGGATTGCCTCATCATTATATGCACAATCCTATTCAGATTTATCAAAATCAATTAATTCGGTTATATGTTCTAAATATGATTGAATTTGACCATGCTGTGACGTTTCATCTCCACGCTAACTTTTTTGATGTTTATCGTTCTGGGATGACGATGACTCCCAGCGAGAAAACCGATGTTTTGACTATGGGTGTCGCAGAAAGGCATATTTTGGAATTTGCGTTTCGTTATCCAGGTAAGTATATGTTTCATCCACATCAGGATGTCTTGGCTGAAAACGGATGTATGGGACAGTTTGAAGTCATAGCCGAAAAAGATACTAAAACTCCCGTAAAGCCAACCTGACCTAACTTTCAAGTATCCTTGCCAATATTATTTTATCTTAATTTTGAGAATAATTTGTATTTGTATAAGCAAATTATAAGTTGTGCTTACTTATAGTAATTTAAACCATGTGTTCATTCATAAGGAAAAACGTGACGATGGAAGAAAATTTAAGTAATTTACTTAACTTACCAGGAGTAACAGTAGAATCTTGGTATTATTCAGACACTTCCGTTAGTTTTAATTTGAGCATTCTCGTCTAAGGAATTCACTATCCCCATTGCCGTAAGTATACAACAGAATTACATCAAGTTAGACCTATTTTAGTGAGAGATTGACCGAGTTTTGGTAAACAAGTTAACTTGAATTAACCATGGCGTCAGTTTTATTGTCGATTTTGTCGACGTTACGTCACAGAACAACTAGAATTTATTAATTGGCGCAGAAAGTACACAAAAAGATACCAAGAAATGATTTACTATATAGTTCATAATTCCAGTATTGAACAAGTGACTAAACAGGAAGACCTCAGCATTGAACAAGTTAAGAATATTGTTAATCACTTCAATCACCAGGAAAAAACTAACATGGCTTTTGGCTAATTTAATTAATTCTATTCAAGCAAATTACTGGAATCATCATATTAAAGAAAGAAGAACTTACTTTATAAAAGTAAATATAACTTGATCTTCCGTATGTATTATGCTAAATCGAGTTCATGATAACCATAAAACCCTTGCCATTCAAAAAATACAGGCTTTATATATTAATATTTTAGAGGTTTTTCGTGGATTTTAATTTTTTACCTTGATTTTCCAACAAAGTTTTGATGTTTAATTAAAAGTTTGGCATAACAAGTACCGAAGAACCATATAAATTTTATTCACAAAGTATATCTGGGTTTTAATAGGTGTTTTTTCTCTATTAACTGTTGATCCCACTTCAATAATCCGCGTTAGTCAGAAAGAAAAGTTTAAAGGCTTTTATGTTGAATCTTTACCAGTTAAAGGTAAATATTACTCAGAGTCTGTAAAGTAAAGACCCCATGCCACTTTGCATGCCACTTTGATAGAGATAGCCGCAATGGAGTCTAGTACCGCCGTGAATTCAAAATGCTTCTTTCAGAAGAGCTAAGCTAAAAAAATAGTGCTTCCAGCAGGCTGCGCCAACAAAATTCAAAATGAATACGGCGTGAGCTTTTCAGATATTTGGAATGGTTGGTTTATTTACGCCTTACTGTTCTAGTCAGTTATTCTTGTTTTTGATTTCGCATTTCCAGGCGCTCACCTGGGAATGAGTATCTGAAATTAGATTATAGGTTTCAATGCTATGAATTTAGGGCATTAATTTTAAAAAATTATTAAATCATAATCCATATTCAAAAAATAGTTGATAAATAGTTGCATCTATGATAAATACCTATAAACGACTACTGAAAATACTTATTAGTTTTTTTGATTAGATATCAGAAACAACTTTTACCCAATTCCCAATACTGGAGTAAAAATGATCAAATCCCGGTACATATTTTTGTCTATTGCTGCTTGTTTCATTGTTTCCCTTAGTTCTTGCAGTGGAGAAACACCATCAGCGGACATTCAATCAACATCAAGTACAGCAACAGTTACAGAAACTACCACCCACAGTGGTCACGGTAGCAAAGCCAAAATTAATATTAATAGTGCTATTTTGTCAGAATTGGATAAATTTGAAGCTAAACTAGGTGTTCCGGCGTTATCTAACAAAATTCAAGCTAGTCGTCCCTATGCTTCTCCAAAAGATTTAGTTGCCAAAGAGGTAGTTACTGAGCAACAGTTTGACCAAATTAAAGATATGGTGACTGTGGAGGAAGTGGTTCTCTCAGGAGAAGCGAAAGATGTTGACTACATGACAAAATTAGGATTAATGAAGGGGCATCTTTTAGTAGCAAAAGAACTCCTAGAGCAGAATCAGCCAAAACAAGCGGAACCTCATATTGGACACCCAGTTGAAGAGATTTATGTTGATGTTGAAGAACAGCTAAATGAGCGCAAGGTCAAGGAATTTAAAACCAATTTGGTGAGTTTGACTAACTTAGTCAAATCTAATCCTAAAGATGGCAAGATTAAAAGTAATTTTACCACTTCGATGGGAAATGTGCATGGTGCGATCGCAGCCTTAGCAGCCCAACAACGCTCAAAACCAGAATTTGTACTAAAGGTAATCAACGGGTTGTTAGATTCAGCTAACGCCGAATATGGCGCAGCTGTAGCCAATGGAAAAATTAGCGCCCCAATAGAATATCAGGATTCTCGCGGCTTTGTAATCTACTCTCATGAACTATATAAAACTATCTCCAGCGCAATGGCACAATCGGATCCTGAAGCGCACAAAGCCATAGATACTACTTTGACTGAACTATTAAAAGTTTGGCCTGCTGCTATCCCACCCGCACAAGCAGTCAAAACCCCTAATGATGTTACCAAACTAGTGAAAACCATAGAGGAAAACACTCAAAAAATATTGGAAGAAGCTAACACTAAAGCACAAAGTTAGTCTTTTTACACCATTGGAAACACAGAATAACAAGTTTAAAATGAGTGAGAAGAGAAGAAATAGTTAGGAGTTAAGAGTCAGGATAGTTTAATTTTTCAACACATAAACATAAGAAGAGTGTAACTTCTAACTCATAACTTATAACTAATCACTCTTCATTTGAAATTTTGCTTATCTTAACAACTGATGCAAGAACTAGACCACCAAAAAACAATTGACATACTCAACGCCATCATGGAATTTGAACTAGCTGGAGTAGTTCGCTACACCCATTATTCCTTGATGGTAACTGGTCCAAACCGCATCCCAATTGTAGCTTTTTTCAAAGCCCAAGCTAGTGAATCCCTGCTTCATGCCCAACAAGTAGGAGAAATTCTTACAGGTTTAGAGGGACATCCTACCCTGAGAATTGCCCCAATGGAAGAAACCTTCAAACATACAGTCAAGGATATATTGACAGAAAGTTTATCCCATGAAAAGAAAGCACTGGATATGTACAAAAGTCTTCTAGAAACCGTCACTGCTGCCAGCATATATATAGAAGAATTTGCTCGAGGCATGATTGGACAAGAAGAGATGCACAATCTCGAACTGAAAAAAATGTTACGTGATTTTAGCTAATATTTTAAAGTTATTGGTCACTAGTTCAAGGACTAATGACCAATGACCAATGACCAATGACCAATGACCAATGACCAATGACCAATGACTAATAATTATGAACTTTAGTACCGCCTTACCTACTTTTGTAATTACCCTTCGAGAAGGAGTAGAAGCCGCCCTTGTTGTAGGTATTGTCCTAGCTTTTTTGAAAAAAGCTAAACAATCCCGACTCAATTTTTGGGTATACGCTGGTGTTGCTGTTGGTATCTTCGTCAGTGCATTGATAGGTGTTTTATTCACCTGGCTAATTAAAATACTCGGTTCCATTAATCCTCAATACACTTCTGTAGTTGAACCAATTTTAGAAGGTGTATTTAGTATATTAGCAATACTTATGCTCAGTTGGATGCTGATCTGGATGACGAAACAAGCCAGATTTATGAAAGCACAAGTTGAGGGAGCAGTTACAGAAGCATTAACACAAAATTCAAATGCTGGTTGGGGAGTTTTTAGTTTAGTTTTAGTAGCCGTTATCCGCGAAGGATTTGAAACAGTTTTGTTTGTAGCCGCAAATTTTCAACAAGGTTTATTACCCAGTTTAGGTGCACTTGGTGGTTTAGGAGTAGCAGCAACAATTGGTGTCTTATTATTTAAATGGGGTGTGAAAATTAATATTCGCCAATTCTTCCAAGTAATGGGAATTTTATTAGTGTTAATTGTGTCTGGTTTAGTAGTTTCAGCTTTACAAAGCTTTGATGAAGCTACAGCTAATCTTGCTCTGAGTAGTCGATCATCAGAAAATCTTTGTTTCTATTATGAACACTTTACCAAAGTTCACTCTTGCATCTTAGGTCCAATGGTTTGGAATACTGCCAAAATCTTACCTGATGAGCACTTTCCTGGTATTATTCTTAGGTCCTTATTTGGTTACAGAGATAAACTCTATATAGTACAAGCAGTGGGATATTTGGGGTTTTTACTAAGCATTGGTGGGTTGTATTTCCGCAGCATCATGGGTGGAAAAAGTCAAAGTCAAAAACGCTTTCCTCTGTCTCAAAAATAAAAACGTTTTGTGGGAACTAAAGAAAAGGTGAAAAGTATTGTAGGGTTTTTTAAAAATCAAAGCTGACTCATGATTCCTGAATTATGATTTTTTAGTCAAAATACTTTTTTCAACTCCTGACAAGCTTTTTCAATGGCATTTAGACTACCTGGGTTTACAAGCCCATAATAATCAAATAAATAAACTCGATTGTTTTCAGTGGCTTTTAATTTCTGGCAAAAAGGTTCTTTTTTAAAAAAATTTAATAGATATAGATTTGGTTCAGCATCAACAATAATTAAAACATCTGGATTTGCTTCTAAGACCTTTTCAGCGGAAAGTGTCATCCACCAATGGGACTATTACCTTGTAATTCTGAAGCTATGTTTTGCGCTCCAAATTTGGAAATTAAATCCCCAGCCCAACTACTTTTATTTGGTCTTAAAATTGGTTGACGACTCACCAGAATTAAAGTCGAAATATTTTGCTTTTGATTAGCAGGTAAAATAAAATTTTTTTGTAACGATTTAATAGTAACGATTTAATAATAGTTGGGGATCTACATCTATTTTCTTAGCAAGTGTTTTAGTTCATTCTTCTAAAGATTCCCAGCTATTTACTTTCGTGGATAAAGTTGGTATTTTTAATTGCTGAAGTTTTTGCAAAGGTACATTAGAAAATCCTGTAGCAGCTACTAAATCTGCTTTTAAAGAAACAATTTTTTCTAAGTTAGGTGTATTTTGTCCCTCACTAATACGAGTAATACCTTGCAATCTTGAGTGATTTTTAAATAAAGAGCTACCAGAAATTCCTACAAGTTTTCTTTGATCAAGTTGAGAGATAATATCAGCAGCAAGAGATGAAAGTGCGACGACTCTTTTGACTGATATTTGTTGTTCTGTTATGATATTTGATTTTGTTGGTGATGTTTGAGTTGTGGCTGTGCTACAGGAGCATAATAGGAGAGTTAAGAGGAGTGCTATGACAGATGATTTCCAACGCATAATTATTTTTTCAACGCATAGTAAGGCGGAGGTTTCTGGAAATGAATAGGAGAGGAGTGTATTTTTATTATGGCTTAATTAGGTAAAATTTGCTGTAAATCCTCTGGGGTATTACAGTTAAATAGCATATCTGGTTCTGATAATGGTAAATGTGCAACTGGATATAGCTTTAGCAACTGTTAAAATGAGCGTCCTCCTTGGTTGATAAAATCTAATAATAAAGGCAAAGAGTGACTGCGATAAAAACTGCAAGGTTACCACCCTTGAGTATTTTTCACTAAACAGGCAACATTTTTTGCGGCTACATTATCTAGTCTATTTACCCAATCTTGTAACACTTCTATTCGCAAGTTGGGTAAGTTACAAGCTAATAATAATACCCATTCTGTTTTGACTTTCTCTAGTGCTTGTACAAAGCCTACTAGGGGTCCTTGTGCTTTAATCGAGTTTTCTGGTATAAATTCACATCCAGATAAGTGCAAGTGTTGATATCTTTCTGTCCAAAGTGTGACCATATATATGGTATCAGTATATATGGTATCAGTGCAACTTTTAGCGACAGTACAAACTTTTTCCAATAAGGGTATACTCTGAATAAGAATTAAGGCTTTATCCTCTCCCATGCGAGAACTTTTACCACCTGTTAGGACTATGGTGCTTAATGTAGTCATAGGAACAAAATATTTTTTGCTACGTCTTTTCACAAATCTGTTGTCACCAACATACGAGCTTTAACGCCAGGGTACATCCTGATTCTGATAAAAAAACAAGTACATATAATTATTATGACAGTACCGTAAAATTCAAGTCTTTATATTAACAAGTATAAAAACCACACTAATTTTGCGGATTTTTACAATAGTAGATGTATTATTTATCATCCATTAGGAAATTATCTAACTGCCATGTCTAATTATAATCAAGTAGTTGCTAAAGATACTAACTGTTTAGCACTTATCAATAATATAGGGTTCATTAAATATTAACAAGGTGATAAAGAAACAGCGATTCAACAATGACAACAAGCTATATTAATCAATAATCAATCTGCGGAAGCCACCTTAGCTTTAACTGTGGCTTTATATGGTACAGGTCAACAACAACAGGCTTATCGGTTAGCAGAAAAGGCATTAAAGTTAGACAAGAATTTCGCCGATTTTTACTGTATGGAAAAGCATTTATGGGGTTAAAGCATAATTACAGATGATCAGAAATTCCTATCTACTCCCCACATCAGAACCTTGTTATCAAAGTTGCGTTAATATCCACAAGTAAGTCCCTGGGTAAAATTAATTAAACATTTTTGGGAAAAACAGAAATCTCTGTATTGCTTATCTGTTCCCTGTTAAAAGTTACCTACTCTAAATGCAAAATTTATTTTGCATGACTACTGATCTCATATCCCTGATTTTTTGAACAAGTCGGGGATTTTATTGTTCTTCATGACCTTTAGGTTAAAATATCAATATAGCTAGAGTAGAGGTTAACACCAATGACACAAGAATTAATAGACCTCAGAAATAGTATTTTACAAGGACGTTACACAGATGCTTTAGCACTTGTAGATGAATTAGAAGGAATGAGTAAACAAGCAATTCTGGGTAATATCCAATCCTATTTAAAGATTTTAATTATTTACTTAATTAAAAATCAAATAGAACAGCAGTTAACAAATTCTTGGTCTGCTTCTATTCGTAATTCAATTTCAGCTAAAGAATTACCCACTGTTGTAGCAGAAGCATTGACTAAGCTACCCGGTGGTGAAGATTGGAAAACAGGAAAAAGGTAATCAGGAATCAAAAGATCCCATATTACCTGTCACCTGCTATACTAAAAACAGTTTAAAAGTGTCATTCTGAACGTTCGCGGAGCGTCTCTGAAAGAGATAGTGAAGTATCTCCGAGATACTAGAGCCTACGGCACGCTCCGCGTTCACGCAGTGTCCCGAAGGGATAAGGTGCACTAAGTTACGCATAGCATACGCCACGCTGCGCTATCAGTATGACATAAGTCCAAGTTTCACCCGTTGGCAGTATATTAACCTCTATTTTGACTACGCTGCACTTGTTCTAACAACTGTTCCAAACTTCCTGGTGCGGGAAGACATTGTAATCCTTGACAAACTAAACCCACAGTTCCTTCTGGTAAATCTGATACCGCTGCAAAAACTGTTGTTGATAGATATTTAGGTATCAATAACTTTATTTGCTCAGTTTTACTACGGACTAAAGTAGAATTACGATACCAATCTAAGGCAGTAAATAAATTAGGACAAGCTTGGGGAGATTCACTCATTACACTTTTAAAGGCTTTTAATCCAGCTTCAGCTAAATCAAGATAATGTAGATTATCAGTCAGCAAAGACAGACGCACTAAATTAGCGATCGCAATCCCATTGGCTGAAGGTGTAGCATTATCTAGATAACTACGCTCCCGCACAATTAAATCTTGACTATTATCAGTGGATGTGTAAAAGTAACCACCTAATTCAACACTCCACAGAAATTCGTTAAATTCATCTTGCAGAGCAACAGCTTTTTCCAACCAATCAGAATTATCAACAGCGGCTTGGTGTAAATCCAGCAATGCCTTAATAAAAAAAGCATAATCTTCAGATTGAGCCAAAACCGTCGCTTCACCTTCATAATTAAGTCGGTGAAAACGTCCATCCACAAATTGATGATCCCAAATAAACTTGGCTGCTTGTACTGCTAATTCCAGATAACTTGGTTGTTGGAAAACCTCAGCGGCCCTAGCCAAACCAGAAATCATCAAGCTATTCCAGGCTACAATCATCTTAGTATCAGTCACAGCCAGAATGCGACCAGGCCAGTTAGTAGTTTTCGCCTCCTGATTATCTCGCGCTGGGGGGAAAGTTTCCAGTGAGTCAGGTGCAGCACCGTAACGCGTAACAAACAACTTACTCAAAGCAATTTCTAGGGTTGGACTCAGTTCACCAGGAAGCAGTCTTTGTAAAACATTGTTACCTTCAAAATTCCCATTAGGAGTGACAGTAAACTGCTGTTCTAATTCCGTTAACTCTTCAGTTGTTAACAGTTCTTGTAATTCCCTGTAACTCCAGACATAAAAAGCACCTTCTTCCGGTTCTGTATCTGTGGAATGAATGAAGCTATCCGCATCTTGAGCAGCATAAAAATAACCAGTTGGTGCAGTCATTTCCCGTTGTAACCATTTTACAGTTCCAGCCACCGCCCTTTCAAAAGCCGGTTCCTGAATTCCCGCACTCCACAAATCAGCCAGATATTCAACAATCTGACCATTATCGTAAAGCATCTTTTCAAAATGGGGGACAGTCCAAGTGGGGTCAACAGTGTAGCGATGAAAACCACCAGCCACATGGTCATAAATCCCACCCAAAGCTAAATCCAGTCCTCGTTGAGTACAAACCTGTTGTCCATCATACCGAGATTGATAATGAAACCGAGTTCCCCGCAAAGCGAACTCACAATAGGGGATCATGGGAAAACTATTACCAACCTGCTTAGGATTGATGATCCCCGTGCAGGTTTCCCAACCTTTTTGCAATAATTGATGGTCTTCAACTTCCTGAATAGCACCGTTTTGTAATACCGCAGATGTCAGCAAAGCCTCAACAATTACTGCTTTCCGTTGGCGTAACTCCTCTTTTTCCATATCATAGTAACGACGTAAAGCTTGTAACACCTGCAAAAATCCCGGACGACCATAGCGGGGATCAACAGGAAAATAAGTCCCAGCGTAAAACGGCACCAAATCATCTGGAGACAGAAAAGCATTGAGAGGCCAACCCCCTTGACCACTCATGATTTGCAAACTCTGCATATAGATACTGTCAAGATCAGGTCTTTCTTCCCGGTCTACTTTGATAGGGAGAAAATTAGCATTCATATATTGAGCAATTTCAAAATCAGAAAACGCCTCCCCTTCCATCACCGTACACCAGTGACAACTAGAGTAGCCAATAGAGAGAAAAATCGGTTTATTTTGCACCCTTGCAGTTTCCAATGCTTCATCACACCAAGGCCACCAATCAATCGGGTTTTCAGCGTGTTTGCGAAGATAAAGGCTTCTCGTTTCAGCAAGGCGATTAGTCATAATTACAGTTTCCCACCCTTCACTGTCAGTCTAGCGTTTCCACCGTGAACAGTTATCAGTTGTTTCGCTTTACGCAAATATCAGTATAAACGGGACTAATTTTCTTGTTTTCTTATTTAAACGAGCGTACTGCTGAACCCAGCACAGGTGCTGGCATTTCTGAAACAGGGGATACCGACTTTTGAGGAATTTGATTACTAGGATTTAGTGCTGCGATTAAGTGCAGCAAAAAAGTGATTAAAGCAGCTTGCATAAGTCTTTCCAGCATAGTACTTCTCTCTGTTAATCAATAAGATTTCAAGTAAAACTGGTTATTCTAAATACACCTCATACTCCTGATTTACCCGATTTGCAAAATATGTCCGGATAATTAACCAGAAAAAAAATTAACCTGTGAAAAAAGTTACTAATACCTTAAAAAAAATTTCAACTAAGCTATAGTTGCCAAATACAGGCAAGCCAAATTATACCTGAGTTCGATTTTCGATTGATTTCAAGGATAAATCTGGGGGCTTGTACCATCAACTATTGGTCAATATTTAAGGACTTGTGTAGAAAGGTGAGAATAGGACTTAATCTGGCGTTGATTAACTATTCGTTTAACCCTCTTTTCACATCACGATAGTTACTTAGACTCCGATCGGCCCCAAAAAGTGCCGATAAAAAAAAATTTTGATTTGAAATATCTGATTTTAGACTTTTCCCACATGAGTATCTAGAACCGCTTCAGGAATTACTCGACAAAGCTCTACACAAGGAAGAATTTTTAGTCTATATAAATGAAGCTTATATTCATCTTGACACTGATTAAGGCTATGGTTGGTCAGTTAAAGGTGAACGTGTTTGGATCAGTTCTTGCTCACCTAGTAGAACCCAGGTATCTTCTTATGGTGTTTATTTATATTTATAACTTAGGTGAAGTCAGGATTTTACCCTATCAAACAGCTAATGGGATTAATACTATTAAGGTTCTCAACAACCTCAAAACCGAACTTCCTCACTAACCCATGAATCTCGTTTGGGATGGCGCACCCTATAATCGTTCTCAAATTGTTCAAGATGCAGCCAGGGAGCTGGAAATTAATTTACAACCGCTCTCCGCTTATAGTCCTGATTTTATGCCTGTTGAACATCTTTGGCAGTGGTTACGAGAGGATGTAACTTATCATACCTGCTATCTGTCTCAAGTTGATTTAATTCAGGCTGTTTCTCACTTTCAGCATCACATCAATCTTGATCCTATTTCTCTGGCTGATCGATTATTGGTTAAAAATCATCTTGACCCTGATGAAGAGAAACTAAAGAAAGACACACAGGGACTTTATAAAAAGTATAGAAATAATCCCAAACCTGGAGTAGGCTCTTGGAATGGGCATATAAAAACGTATGAGCATCAGAGAAGAGATTTAAATAAACTTCTTGATGATTGGAAACGCAGTGGATGTGGCGACTTAGACAGAATTCGTGATGTTATTAAACAGCAAATAAAGCAAATTCTTGAAGAAGCTAAGTATTTGGTAAATAAACCAGCCCCATAAAAGCCAGATAATGCTGATATCTTTGAGTTACCAGAAATCGATTTGCCGAATTTTGAATTTAATTTTGACTGGATTGTACCAATATTTAGGATTCTCTGGGGAAATGAGCAAACAGTTTAGTAATTTAAGTTTATTGTAAACAATTAGCGAAAAATGGAAAATCAAAAATCGATGACATCTGAAGCTTTATGGAGAGACTGGAAACCCCGTCTTTAGATTCCAGATTTATCTCTCTTCTATATTACTTTCTTCCTGTATATTTCCAAGGGAGGCTCAGGAAAAGTTCGCTAAATGTTAGAAATAGGATCCTCTCGACTGGAAAAATCGTATGATGTATTGCTTGCTGGGGAGCGTTTACTTGCTTATCATCAGCCATAACATTAATAATTAAATTTCAATCAATCACTTTTTTTAAAAGCCCTTTTTTTTAAGCAATCAAGGAATTCGATTTTTCAATGATTGATTTATTTGCGCCTATAATTCCTCAAAATGATTAATTTTATTTAGATGATATCTAATATCATTAGCTGTAGGAACATTCTTTCATAATTTGGCTGTATTCTCAATACTATCTCCATTACTGGCTGCCTTTATTAGAATCTTAAATAAGGTTTCCTGGTAACATACCCCCTGAGTTTCAATGGAAAAATTTTCTACTAAACACTCAATAACCTCTTCAAGAGTTTCTGAGTCTGTTAAAACCAGTTCTTGTGATGAAACAGTCGGTTTTTTCAGCCAATATGCTACACACTACTTTTATCATTTCATTTTTTGAACCCTTTCAAAAAAGTATAACCCTTAACTATGTATTTGGTAGTTTATAGCACCTGGGTATACTTAAAATTGATTAGTGCTCGCTCTTCTGTTAAAAACTTTTTGGTTTACTGCTAATTCCCAACTAGCAACTTGCGTTAGATAGAATAAATGACAAATAGCTACAAACACGCTCATGATTCCTATCGTTATTGAACAATCGGGTCGAGGTGAACGCGCCTTTGATATCTACTCACGGCTGTTACGTGAGCGCATTATCTTTTTGGGACAACAGGTGGATAGCGGTCTAGCTAACTTGATTGTTGCCCAATTGTTGTTTTTAGATGCTGAAGACCCGGAGAAAGACATTTATATGTATATCAATTCTCCTGGTGGTTCAGTGACGGCGGGGATGGGCATTTTTGATACCATGAAAAATATCCGCCCTGATGTCTGTACCATTTGTACCGGACTGGCAGCGAGTATGGGCGCTTTCCTTCTTAGTGCTGGAAGCAAAGGTAAGCGGATGAGTTTACCACATTCACGAATTATGATTCACCAACCTTTAGGTGGCGCACAAGGACAAGCCACTGATATTGAAATTCAGGCGCGGGAAATTTTATACCACAAGCGCAAGCTGAACGGGTATTTAGCCGAACACACAGGTCAACCACTTGAGCGTATTGCGGAAGATACAGAACGAGACTTCTTCATGTCTCCAGAAGAAGCTCAGGAATACGGCTTAATTGACCAAGTAATTGACCGTCACGCCGCCGGTAGCCGTCCAATGGCTGTGGTGTAGCGGACTGGGGACTGGGGACTGGTAAGAATACCCAATTACCAACCAGCAATTACCAATTACCCATTCCCTTCTTTTAAAACCCCGCTATGGGATCAGGTTGAGATTTGAGGTAGTTGAGAAAATCCAGCAATTCTTCTTCGCTAAGTAAAGAACGCCCTAACTTACCGTAGGTTTTTTTGAGATGTTCTCTTCCCTGTTCTTTTGTCCACCCTAAACGCTCTATCTGCACATCGGTTTGGGCAATGACATCGGATAAATTTACTGGTTCGTTTTTCTTCTTCCTTTTAGCAATCGCTGATTGTGAGCTAATATCCTCGCTAGGAGAATAACTGCGTGGTGTAAATGGTGTGACATTACTTGCACTAATTGTTGGTAAGGGTTGAAGTTCAGGTTCTGAACTAGATAAGATCTCTAGTTCGGGCGCTGAAGTATAAAGTTCTTGATCTCTGGTACTAGTTCCAGAAAAACTTTGACTTAAGGCTGGGTTGTAAATATCTCTTGTAGTGTTGTTGTTTTGTCTAATTGCGGGGGGTGGAGTTATTTCTGTGTTACTGGCCAGTGACCATTGACTACTGACAACTTCACTCGATGCAGAGACCGACTCATTTAATAAACTCGTAGTATTTACGGTAGGGTTTATTTGAGCCGGAGAAATGGGTTTTGGAGAAAACGGCACTGTTTCCCCAGTACTAGTGATTCCCAAAACCATCAGCGCCCGATTCCTGGCTTGGTCTTCGGCAACTTCTACAGTTTCTGCTGCTGACATACCAGTCGCACGGGTAACACCTTCAATTTGAACACTAACTCGGACGATATATTTGCCTTGAAAAATCTGTACCAATTCGGAAATAATGCTGCCGTTGGTATACAAGCTCTGGAATTGAGCCAACATCATACTGCCACCAATCTAAATCTGTTGAAATTTATTTGTACTTGATAGGACTTCCTGGTACTTTTTGCGCTATGCTCATCTGTCACGATTGTAGCAGCAGTTGATTTATGCCTATTTTGCAGAAATTTTAGCTACTGCTGACTCACTCAGGGTGTTCTTCCTTTCAATGCTATACTAATTACCCAAATCAATATCTAGAAGTATTTTCTGGAAGTGCGCTCTAAATCTACAATAATAAAGATAAGGTTCGCCCTCATTGCTTGTTAAGCTGCTTACCTGATTCTTACCGATTCTACAGATGGGATAATTGGGTTTATCGGCAGTTTCTCCTAGTTAAAACTCAGATTCTCATGGCGTAAAATTACCTGAAATCTAAACAATCAAACACCTGTTTCTTGCCTTGTGTAGGAGTTTGTAGGTGAAATCGAGAGTTCTATAAACCAAATCTCTCAAAAACCACGAGCATCATTACCAGGAGGAAATCGAGTATCAGGAGTGCTTTGTAAGATTGGTTAGGTGAAGAAAGTTGAACCCAGGTGAACTCTGAGAGTGTCGTGCAGTGAGAAGTTCCTGTTAGAGGAGAGGGTTCCTCTGACAGGAACTTCGGCAGCCTTGCCTTCTCTACGAGACGCTATGCAAACGGGTAATTCGTTGGCAACAAGTGTCTGTAGGCTGTGAGGATATACAGGGAAGAACCAGATTACACGAAAAATGATGTTTTGACCAAAGGTCGGTTCACTGCATGGAATTTTCAATCGCTACACTCCTTGCCAATTTTACTGATGATAAATTGGTAGCTCGGAAGGTTTTGGAAAAAAAACTGGGTTGTGAGGATGAAGACAGTTTAGAAAAACTTCACATTGCTTTGGAGGTGCTAGAAAAAACTGGGCTGTTAGTAAAAGAACGTGGTAAATATCGCCGTGTATCAGAAGAGGGCCTAATTGAAGCTAAACTCCGCTGTTCTAGCAAGGGGTTTTGCTTTGCAATTCAGGACGTGGAAGGCTCTGAGGATATTTACATCCGGGAAAGTCATCTTAGTAATGCCTGGAATGGCGATCGCGTTTTGGTCAGAGTGCTAAAAGAAGGTAGTCGTCGGCGTTCTCCTGAAGGCGAAGTGAAGTTGATTCTCGAGCGTTCCAATCACACTTTACTCGCACGGATTAAGCAAGTGGAAGGGGGTTTCCGTGCTGTTCCTTTAGATGATCGTCTGCTGTTTGAATTGAAATTGTTAACAAACGGCATGAAATTAGAAGAAGCTATCGACCACCTGGCTCATGTAGAAGTTCTGCGTTATCCTTTAGCTCAGTATCCACCTCTCGGGCAGGTGGTACAAATACTGGGTAGTGATGCAGAAGCTGCTGCTGATATAGATTTGGTAACTTGTAAACACGATTTATCTCGGAATTTTTCGGAAAACGTATTAGATACAGCCGCTAAGTTGCCCAAAAAGTTACTGAAAGCAGATTTGAAAGATCGCCTAGATTTACGTAACTTGTTTACTCTGACGATAGAAGGGGTAAACGGTGATGATAGGGTCATAGAAAATGCTTGGAGCTTGGAAAAAAATCCCAGTGGTCCATGGCGGTTGATTGTTCATGTCACTGATTTATCTCACTATATTCAGGCTGATGAAATATTAGACCGAGAAGCACTCAAACGGGGGAGGTCAGTGTATCTCGGAGAATTAATTTTACCGATGTTACCTGATACTGTGGGAGAACGTTGTTCTTTGATGCCAGGTGGCGATCACCTTTGTCTCTCTTTTGTGATTACTATTGATCCCCAATCGGGAGAAGTGTTGGAATGGGAAATTCAACCCAGTGTCATTAATGTAGATCAGTCCATCAGCAAACAACAAGCACAAGCAGTTCTCACAGTTGAATCCACAAAAGCATCTGCGGAAAGTATCGAGATATTACATAACCTAGCCACTTTGGCTAAAGCAGCTAAACAAGCTCGGTTGTCTCGCGGTAGTTTGCAATTGAACCTACCACCTAGCCAAAATCCTTACCATGATGAGGGAGTGATGGGGGCTGTGGTAGTCGATGACTCACCAGTGCGATCGCTCATCACAGAGTATGTACTTTTGGTTAATGAACTGATGGCAGATCATCTCAGCGCCTTGGGAGTTCCTGCTATTTGGCGAGTCCAAGGGACACCCGATCCTGAAGATGTTCAGGAAATGCTGAAATTAGCCATTAATTTGGGTGTGGAACTGACACTTGATCCAGATTTGGAAATTCAACCTCTAGATTATCAACACTTAACTAGAGCTTTTACAGAATCACCATCGGAACAAGTCCTTACCTACTTGTTACAAGATACTCTCAAGCCATCTTTATACAGCACCACCAAAACTCCGCACTTCGGTTTAGCTCTCCCACAGTATCTTCACTTTAGTTCTCCCTTACGGCGTTATCCAGATTTATTAATGCAAAGGGTGTATCATGCTCTACTGGAATACGGGCGCGATCGCCGCAACACCCGTGTCAAAGAGCGTGTTAACTTGCGTCACTCCGCTTCCCATCTGGAAATTAACTGGAATGTTCTCCCTCCAGAACTCCAACAAGAACTACAAAGCGATTTAACCAGAGTGCTTGTTCAGATTAATGACAGAGAAAAAGAAGTCCAAGAAGCTGAAGCCGACTTAGCCGGACTGCAAAAAGCCCAACTGATGAAACAGCGAATCGGTCAAGTCTTTCCCGGTGTAATTACTGGGGTTCAATCCTACGGCTTCTTTGTCGAAATTGAAGTCCCAGCCACTGAGTTAGAAATCGGTTCCAAGCTGAGTACACCATTGCGAGTAGAAGGACTGGTTCACGTCAGTTCCCTCAAAGATGATTGGTATGAATACCGCGCTAGACAACAAGCTCTTTTTGGCCGCAAAAATCGCGCCTCCTATCGACTAGGCGATCGCGTAGCTGTACAAGTCAAAAGTGTAGATTACTATCGCCAGCAAATTGACTTAGTCACAGTTGGTGCTGATGGTGTAGCCAAAGGCTTAGGAGTTGGAGCAGGAAATCAAGATACATCCGATGCTTACTTAGAAGATCAGACAGACACTCTTGATTTAGATTTATACGATGAGGATGAGTAACTTTCCCAGATAATTAATTCCGTGTCAACTAGCACAAAACCACTTATTTTAGGTATATCAGGCGCATCTGGTCTGATTTATGCCGTTCGCACTCTAAAATCTCTCCTAGCAGCAGAGTATATAATCGAACTAATTGCCTCCAAATCCACTTACATGGTTTGGCAAGCCGAGCAAGATATTCGTATGCCAGCAGATCCCGAAGCACAAGAGAAATTTTGGCGACAGCAAGCCGGAGTTCCCCTACTTGGTAAACTCCGCTGTCATCCTTGGAGTGATGTTGGTGCTGGAATCGCTAGTGGTTCTTTCAAAACTTTGGGTATGCTCATCATGCCATGCAGCATGAGTACAGTGGCTAAACTAGCTGTAGGGATGAGTTCCGACCTCCTAGAAAGAGCAGCAGATGTCCAAATTAAAGAAGGACGTAAGCTGGTTATTGTTCCCAGGGAAACTCCTTTTAGCCTGATTCACCTACGGAACTTAACAACCTTAGCAGAAACAGGAGTGAGAGTGGTTCCTGCTATACCTGCTTGGTATCACAATCCCCAAACCATTGAAGATTTAGTTGATTTTGTAGTAGCCCGTGCTTTAGATCAGCTAGATATTGACTGTATACCTATTCAACGTTGGCAAGGTCATCTTTAAATCAGTTATCAGTTATCAGTTTCTTTACTATTTAAGTAGGAAGGCACAAAAAAACCGTAGACGCGCAGCGGCTCCTCGGAGAGAACTATATAACGAAAAGTAAAATTGACCAAAACCTCTTGCCTCTTGCCTTGTCATAACGACAATTTTTAACACCCACCTACTTATTGATAACTGTTCCCTATTTCCTAACAGTTGATAAAAATGGCTATAATTCGCTTAATTTTGTTAGTAGTGACACTGGGAGGACTAACACTATTATTAGTCCAAAATTTTTCCCCTGCCCTTCCCCTGGTATTTTTGGGTATGCGGACTCAACCATTACCATTAAGTTTATGGATTTTATTTAGCATCGTGGCTGGTGGGTTTACATCTTTTTTAATCACTACCTTGTTAAAATTTGGTAATTGTTTTGCTCAACAGTCATCAACAACCACAGTCAAATCAACTGCAACTGCACCACGCACCAAGACAAATGCAAGGGGAGAAAATAGACAAACTTCTCAAACCTCACACAAGCAAACAAGTACAACTGATTACAATACTAATAACAAGTTTGATGATTGGGACACAGATCGTAATCAAGAGAACGATTGGGATTTCGACGAATCACCACAGACACCAAGCTCGAAAAGCTCCTCACCTCAGCAACCACCCAAAAATAGTTCCCCTTCTGATTCTGTTTACTCCTACAGTTCCCAAGAACCCAAAAATACTGGAGTGGGAAAAACTGAATCCATTTATGATGCTGATTATCGAGTAATTATCCCTCCTTATCAACCACCAACTACTGATCAAACAAATGATGATGATTGGGATTTTTTTGAAGATGAAGATTTGGACGATGATAACAAACCTACTCGACATTAGAAACAACCAAAATAAATAAAAATTTTACCTCTTAGCCTTTTCCTAACTTCAGCAAGAACTCTACACCCTACACTTGTCTCTGTACTCCCGTGATTCTTGTATGATTTCACCCATCATTACCGCTTCCTGTAAAGCGATGAAGGCATTAAAATCTTCAAAATCATATCGAGCAGATAAAAGTTGTCTAAGTTGGATTTCTGCTTGGAAAGTCAAATGGCCAGTTGTTAAGGCTGTTTGCACAATGTCTCGAATTTGAGTCATCGTTGATACCTTATTAGTAATGTAAAACTCATTGAACTCTCTAATTTTGAGGAAATTTATTTCCCTAAAGTTTCCAACAGGTTATATGAAATTTCCGTTAAGTAAAAGGATACCTAAGTAGTAAGGAAAAATGCACCTAACACTTGTTATTGAATTCGTTAATAATTTATCGTTAGTTTATTCAGACTTTATATAATAAGCGTTAGTATATCGTTAACGTTACGGTAAATCAACCAATAACAATAATGGTGGCAGTAGATTCCCCACCAATCGAAGAAGAATTTATAGAAGCTCAAAAAAATTGGGATTTAGACAAATTAAATGTAGATTTAGCTTCTGCCAAGACAAAAGCTCTCACACCAGTGGAAAAGAAATTGCTGAGAGCTTTGCTTTGTGGTTGTATTCCTGCGGAAATAGCCAAGAAAGTCTATCAAAGTAGCACTAGCAGCACTGTCAGAGTTTATCTTTCTAATGGATTATATAAATACATAGAAGATATGCTGAGTAATCAGGCAGGATGCTTAATTAAGGTAAAAAACTGGAGTCATGTAACTCATTTATTAGAAAAGGCCGGGTATAAAAAAACTGGTTTTAAATATCACCAATAACAAAATTGATCACAAATACCAGGGAGGAAGAAACTGAATTACCAAAAGTTGAAGCAACCAAAATTCAAGATTGGGGTGAAGCTGTTGATATTAATGGCTTCTGTGGAAGAAATACAGAACTCACCAGAGTTTCAGAATGGATTGTCAATCAGCTTTGTCAGTTGGTTGTAGTTTTGGGAATGGGTGAAATTGGTAAAACTGCTTTTTCTATCAAGTTAGCGCAGGAGATTGAAGATCAGTTTGATTATGTGATCTGGCGATCGCTCCATCTATGGCCTAAGATAGATGCAAACGAGACGGCCGAAAATTTAAAAAGGAGTCTGTGTCTGGTTTTCCATAGTGTTAAGATTAGGACAGAGCCAAGGAAAGAATCAGGGTTGGGAAT
>CAKZGI010000305.1 GCA_936914905.1 uncultured Trichormus sp.
GACTAATGACTAATGACTAATGACTAATGACTAATGACTAATGACTAATGACTAAATTATGAAATTCGGTGTTTTAGTTTTTCCAGGGTCTAACTGTGACCGTGATGTTGCTTATGTTACTAGAGACTTGCTAGGACAGCCAACACGCATGGTTTGGCATCAAGAGACTGATATTAGTGATTTAGATGTGGTGATTGTTCCTGGTGGCTTTAGCTACGGGGATTATTTGCGTTGTGGAGCGATCGCACGCTTTTCTCCTGTAATGCAACAAGTAATTGAGCATTCACAACAAGGCAAATTTATCATCGGTATTTGTAATGGATTCCAAGTATTAACTGAAGCCGGATTATTACCTGGTGTATTAGCAAGGAATCAGGATTTGCATTTTATTTGCGATCGCACTCCCTTAAAAGTTGAGCGTAATAATTTACCTTGGACACAAGGTTATGGAGAAGGGGAAGTTATCACTTTACCGATTGCTCACGGAGAAGGGCGATATTACGCTGATCAGAAAACCTTATCAGAAATTGAAGATAACGGACAAGTATTGTTTCGTTACCACGGTGAAAACCCAAACGGTTCATTAAATAACATTGCGGGGATTTGTAATCGTCAAGGCAACGTTTTAGGTATGATGCCACACCCAGAAAGAGCAGCAGATAGCGTATTAGGAAATAGCGATGGTCTGAAGTTATTTAAAAGTTTGTTGGGTAAGACAGCAGCCTTGGTTTAAAAGATACCCGACTTCTTTGAGAAGTCGGGTATCTTGGTTTTTATTAGCTAGTCAAGTTGTTGTTAGTTTAGCAAGTACAAAATTAATTTTTCTACCTGCATCTTTTCAACTCGTAGCTAGTTCAGCAAAAAACCAAAAGCTATGTTTAGTATTCCCGAAAATTTCCTCAACTCAATCCAAACACCCCATAGTGGCTACCATTGGGATGGTAGCAGTCGCCGTTTTTTTGAAGGTTGGTATTATAGAGTTACATTACCCGATATAGGGCAAACCTTTGCCTTCATGTACTCGATTGAAGATCCCATTGGTAGTAAACCTTACAGTGGTGGTGCAGCCCAAGTTCTCGGACCAGAAGATGAATATCTATGTCGTACTTTTCCCCATGTCAATAAATTTTGGGCAAGTAGAGATATGTTGGCATTAGGACATTGGGGTAAAACCAATTTACAAATTCCCCCCTTCTATCTCCTTCCTAGCGAATTTGAACATCATATTCAACAAGGCTATCAAGCTACAGACACTTTAAATCAAGGCATAATTAGCGACCCAGCCACAGGTAACTATTGCCGTTGGGAGTATGAAATTAAACCAATTTACGGTTGGGGTAATCAAAATAGCATTCAGCAATCAACCGCTGGTTGGTTGTCATTTTTGCAGATATTTGAACCTGGATGGCAAATTTTGATGGCTCATGGTTTAGCTTCCGGTTTCATAGACTGGAATGGTAAAATTTACGAATTTACCAACTTCCCTGCCTACGGAGAAAAAAATTGGGGTGGTGCTTTTCCCCAAAAGTGGTTTTGGCTAAATTGTAATTATTTTGACGACACACCCGACTTAGCTTTAACTGCTGGTGGAGGAAAACGTGGTGTATTGTGGTGGATGGAATCTGTAGCCATGATTGGGATACACTACCAAGGCAAGTTTTATGAATTCGTTCCCTGGAACTCACAGGTAAACTGGGACATTCAATCTTGGGGAAGATGGCAAATGCAAGCTAAAAACTCTAATTATGAAGTGGAACTGAGAGGAATCACCAACTTATCAGGTACACCCTTACGCGCACCAACCAACCAAGGTTTAATATTTTGTTGCCGAGACACCATGCAGGGAAAACTAGATTTAGAATTGCGAGAATTAACTGGGAGCAAATCTAAAATTATTCTTAAGACACAAAGTAATCTGTGTGGCTTGGAAATAGGCGGTGATGGTTGGGAGAATATTTGGAAGTCTTCCTGAAACTACTGCTATAATTATATATCCTTTATAGTTGGGGTTGTAGCTCAGTTGGATAGAGCGGACGCCTCCTAAGCGTCAGGTCGTGCGTTCAAGTCGCACCAGTCCCGTATCAATCATCAGGATACACAGTATGTGGGAAACTCAGCGGCTAAAGCCGCTGAGAGGGAGGCGACACAAGTGGTTTTAACCACCGTGGTCTTTTCTATATTATCCTTGATATGGGTCTTCAATATACCTGAGAGTGTCAATCAGATATTGACTTAATATAGCCTTGCTCACAAGGTAATTTTTGTAATGCATCAATAAATATTTAACTCTATCTATCCTGATAACCATAATTGGAGGATGAATATTTCATTGGTTGGATAGCTCAAATGTTTTTGTGAGTAAGTATTAATTAATGTCAGTACTCATAAGCTAAATGAATAATGAAATCAATATCTAGCAGTCAGCTTTTCAAAATTGGACCTCTTGCAAAATTTTTTATGTGGTATGATAGAGAGTTTTAGATTTCATGTATTTTTGGTGTTCTTTGCGCTCCCTAATTCAAACATAACCATGTAACTCTAACTTTTGGCTAGAATAAAGACAGCTTACCATTATAACATAAAATTAATTCTGCAAGAGTAGACCTCTTGTCTGACAAGATACTAGAATTTAAGGATTTCCTCATTATCTATAATCTATTCCGCATGACTTTGTAAAACAACTTAATAAATAAATGGTTTGAACCCCTATCATAGATTGTCCAATTTGCGTTATTATTATCCATCGAAGAGAGCAATCAGGATTGTCCTATGATCAAATGGGTCTCGAAATCAAAATATCCCAAAGACTCATTTGAGTGGACTTTAGCTAAATTTTCTACTCCAGATAATTTCTAAACAAAATCCTGGTCTTCGCAGATACACATATAGATCCTTGAATAAGCTACTGTTTACAGGTAAATCTTTGCAACTGATGTCTTTTATCCTACCCTTATTAGTCTGGTGGGGATATAAGGAAGTACAAAACCAATTAATACATCCACAAGCCGTGTTAGTTTTGGGTGGTTCTACTAGACGTTTAGAAAGGGAGAAGTTTACAGCTGATTTTGCTAATAAGCATCCAAATATACCAATATGGATTAGTGGTGGCAGTCCACCTAGATATACAAAAGAAGTATTTACCAAATCTGGAGTTGATCCCAGACGATTACATTTAGATTATGAAGCTGTAGATACAGTGACTAATTTTACTACTTTGGTAGATGATTTGCAAGCACGCGGCATTAAAAGCGTTTATTTAATTACTTCTGATTTTCATATGCGCCGTGCTTGTGTGATTGGCGAGATTGTTTTAGGGAGTCGAGGTATTGAGTTCAAAGCCATATCAGTTCCCTCTGAACAAGGATCAGAACCAATTGAAAAATCTATCCGTGATGGAGCTAGAGCTATTTTGTGGGTAGCAACTGGTTACACAGGAGCCCATAAGGCTAAAAAGAACCATTAAAAGTAGGTTACAGAAAAAAATATATGGTCCTGCCTATTACCACCTATAACTGATAACTGATACCCAATATCCCCACAATTTGATACCCTAGCTTAAACAGATTTGAGAAAAGTGAAAGCGTGGAAATTCAACTTGGGCGGGGAAAAGTGGCTCGCCGAGCCTATGGTATTGATGAAATTGCTTTAGTCCCTGGTAAAAGAACACTCGATCCCAGTTTAGCGGATACTAAGTGGAAAATTGGCAATATTGAGCGACAAATCCCCATTATTGCTAGTGCGATGGATGGTGTTGTTGATGTAGGGATGGCTGTGCGTTTATCCCAATTAGGAGCATTAGGAGTTCTGAATTTAGAGGGTATCCAAACTCGCTATGCTGATCCAGAACCGATTCTGGATCGGATTGCTGCTGTGGGAAAAGACGAATTTGTGTCCTTGATGCAAGAACTCTATGCCGAACCAATAAAGCCGGAATTAATTGAGAAACGTATTCAGGAAATTAAACAATTAGGCGGCATTGCGGCTGTGAGTGGGACTCCAGTAGGTGCTAGTAAATTTGGTGAATTTCTAGCTAAAGCTGGAGCAGATTTATTTTTTATCCAAGCGACAGTAGTTTCTACAGCCCACCTCTCACCAGACTGCATTATCCCTCTCGATTTGGCAGAATTTTGCCGTTCTATGCCTATCCCAGTCATATTGGGGAACTGTGTGACTTATGAAGTTACTTTGGATTTGTTCAAAGCAGGAGCGGCTGCGGTATTGGTGGGAATTGGGCCTGGTGCTGCTTGTACTTCCCGTGGGGTATTAGGTGTTGGTGTACCTCAAGCAACTGCAATCGCAGATTGTGCCGCAGCAAGAGATGATTACTATCGCGACACTGGTAACTATATCCCTATTATTGCCGATGGCGGTTTAATCACTGGTGGAGATATTTGTAAATGTATCGCCTGTGGTGCTGATGGAGTAATGATTGGTTCTCCCTTTGCTAGAGCCGCCGAAGCCCCAGGACGGGGTTATCATTGGGGTATGGCAACTCCTAGCCCAGTACTGCCCCGTGGTACTCGCATTCGCGTTGGTACCACAGGTACTCTAGAGCAAATACTCACAGGTCCAGCCGGACTAGATGATGGTACTCATAATCTTCTAGGAGCATTAAAAACCAGCATGGGTACATTAGGAGCAAAAAATATCAAAGAAATGCAGCAAGTTGACGTTGTAATTGCTCCATCCCTATTAACCGAAGGCAAGGTTTACCAAAAAGCCCAACAATTGGGTATGGGTAAATAAAGGGTCGGGGATTTGGGGTATAGGGTGTAGGAAAGAATAATATATTACTTCCTGCGTCTTGCCTCTTGCCTTTTGTCTACTCCACTGACAACTGAGCAATGGAACCAATAAAAAATTTTTCCAGTAGCCTGAATAATCACTGGAAAAATTCCAGATGTCGCCTACAATAGAGATAGCGGAGACGCATGTTTCCGTTCACTCCTCACACCACACTCCGCCCGGACTACTGTTCGGGCGGTTCCTTATGATTAGGCATAAATTCTGTGGCTTCTTTGCAAATGTACATCCTTCACTCCCTAGCTGATGTTTTTGCTATGGTAGAATTTTCACGAAACTGATAAATATAATAGTCAAAGGTTTTTAGGAATGTCAGCAGCTGCAAGTGTGACGGATGATTTGTTTGAACAAGAAGTAATCGAAAGCCCATTACCGGTTTTAGTTGACTTTTGGGCACCCTGGTGTGGTCCTTGCCGCATGGTAGCTCCTGTTGTCGAGGAAATCGCTGCTCAGTATGAAGGTCAACTCAAGGTAGTGAAAGTCAATACTGATGAGAATCCTCAAGTTGCTGGTAAGTATGGTATACGCAGCATTCCCACATTAATGATTTTCAAAGGTGGACAAAAAGTGGATATGGTTGTCGGTGCTGTTCCCAAAAGCACATTATCTACCACGTTGGAAAAGTATCTTTAAAACCTCAATCGACCGCAAAATTTCATTGATTTGTCCATCGGCTAAAGTTCTTAGGTGAATAATTGTAAATTAGTTTCAGAGGTGTAACCTTTGCGTCTTTTGAAAATGGTTTACACAAAAATGCGATGTGGCAAAGCTTAAGGATGTATCTTTTGCCAGGGGTACATCCCTGTTTTTTCTTTACTACTTAAGTTGCAGAAAAGAGGCAAAAATTTCCCAATCAGCAATCACTCAGCCTGATTAGATAAGTTTGTGATTTACTGGAGTTTAGATAAAATATAATGCCATTGTTGTGGCAGTTCACATGACCTCTGAAGCTTCGTTTGAAATACTAGAATCTCTCCAAGCTGATATTGCTGAACTAATAGATCGTTTACCGACCTTAAAACATCGGCAATTTATCCAGCAGGCACTTGCTACTGTAGTGCGTTTGGCTGATAGTGAAGTTGAGCGTCTTGATTGGAAAATACTATCTGCTGCTCTAGCAGATATGGAAAGAGGTTTCCAACTTTTTTATGGGTACCGACACATTCGCAAAGTCACTATATTTGGTTCTGCTCGTTTAGCCTCAGAAACCCCTGAATACGAAATGGCAGTTCAATTTGCACGTGCCGTTTGTCAATTAGGATTTATGGTGATTACAGGCGGTGGTGGTGGAATTATGCACGCGGGTCAAGAAGGCGCAGGCAGAGATAATTCTTTTGGTTTAAATATTCAGTTGCCGTTTGAGCAAGAGGCAAATCCAATCATTGATGGTGATCCCAAATTAATTCACTTTAAATATTTCTTTACCCGCAAACTTTTTCTCCTCAAAGAAAGTGATGCGGTGGCTTTATTTCCCGGTGGTTTTGGGACTCAGGATGAAGCTTTTGAATGTATGACATTAAGTCAAACAGGCAAATTTGGCCCAGTTCCTTTGGTTTTAATTGATTCCCCTGGTGGCGATTACTGGCATTCTTGGAGTCAATATATTGATCAGCAATTGGTGAAAAGAGGTCTTGTGAGTCCAGAGGATCCCAATTTGTACACAGTCACAGATAACCTGGAAGTGGCTTGCAATGCTATTACCAATTTTTATCAGGGTTATCACTCTAGCCGCTATGTAGGCGATCAATTAGTGATCCGTCTCAAACAAGAGTTATCAGATGCAGAGGTGGAACTGCTAAATGTTAACTTCAGTGACATTCTCGTCAAAGGCAGAATTGAGAAAACCCAAGTATTACCTCAAGAAGGTCAAGATGAAACATCTGGTCTACCCCGTCTGCTTTTATACTTTAATCAGCGTGACCTGGGACGTTTGTATCATATGATTGCAATAATTAACCAATTAGTTATTCCTTCTCCAGAGGAAACAGCACATCCAGAAAGGAAGTAAGCGTTAGTAGCTTTGCTGTTCCAATTCACAATTGCTTTTTTCCTGGCTTACCAAATAAGCTATATCTATCTTCTATCTCTAGTACAGTACGGCGTAAATAGAGCAACTATTTAAAATAGACGAAAACCCTACTCCATAAGATTTTTGACTCTTGATTTTTGACTTTCGCTTGCGGTACTAGCGGGATGCTGATGTAAACAAACGAACATAATACAGCGTGTTGCAGGTCAATCAAGCACAAAATATTGCTGTATAATTTCCTCATCCTGCATGTGTGCAGAACTCCAATGGAGAAGCTTGGTATAAGCCATAAATCCTTCTCCTGTTGTTCACATAGTCTGGTTTACACCCGCTGCCTTAATGATAAGTCTTTAATTGAACAAGACATTATTTCCTGTTTCTGTCCCTAAATATTTAAATGTTGACTCAGTAAGAGCAAATATATCTATGCCAAATCAGGTATTATAAAAGGCATAAATGTATTATAAAAGGCATAAATATTTATATCTTCAGAATAAATGCTGCCCTTATCAAAACCAATACATATTATCTGCTAAATAGGGCTTGCTGCTGGTTATTTTTAACCAATACTCAATATTTAATCAATATTTTTGCTGGATCAAAGGTAATATAAACAACGCCATAATACATAAAGGAATTTCTTGAGAGAGAGTCATACTTTTACAGTTTTTGTTTGTCTACTCCTGGTTTATCCTTATAGGTGCAAGATATGAGATGAACTACAATGACTGAACTTGGCCTGCTAATGACGGGCGTGTTAATCACCACACAACCAACTTTGCCCCATTTGCCGGAGCATAGACCATTTCCTAGAGAAAATGGCGTGCAGAAGTCAACAAATAGTCAGTTATCTCTATTAAATTCTACTTCTCAAATTACACCACCTGAATTCATGAAAACAGATGGCAGAGAACAACCTAATATTTCAACACTGGCAATCAAGCGGGATAAAATATTAGCACAAATCAAACAAAAACACGTGTCCCAAATATCTGATAAATTAGCTGATGTACATAATATCCCGACAAAACAGCAGCTATTAACGCGATACCCCGCATATGGTCAACAAGCTATGCCAACTCTACGTTTTGGTAGTGCAGGTATGTCTGTGAGAATTATGCAAAGGTTGTTAGTGTCTAATGGCTATGGTGTTCGAGTTGATGGCATATTTGGACCGCTGACAGAAGCAGCTATCAAAGCTTTTCAAAATCAGCGTAATTTATTTGTAGATGGTATAGTTGGTCAAAAAACTTGGTGGGAGTTGTCCAGTTGACACTCCCCAGTCTAAAGAGATGGGGATTCTTAAGTTATCCAAAAGCTGACTCTTAAAGGCGTAATCAATGGGCCCCTAGTAACTTTCATCCCCGGCTTAAAAGACATAGAATCATAAAATCTTTTTGGGATTTCATGATTCTATTCTTGGGTTTTCAGCCTATCTTCCTGTAATAGGATAGTAGGATAGGCTGAAAACCCATTATATCAATGTGCTTCCATATTAATTTTGTTTTAGACTATTTCAGAAACTACAGGGCGAACGATGGGACTCGAACCCACGAATGATGGTACCACAAACCACTGCCTTAACCACTTGGCTACGCTCGCCATCCACTATTTCAATATAGCACGACTTAGAAAAATGATCAAGATTTTTTTGCCAGAAATTGATCTGATTTATTTGTAATCTGTAAAGTGTAGTGAATAGATCACAATCAAAAATATATGAAAGCCTGGACTATGATTGCATCTGTAGGAGCAGTAGGAATCGCTGTTTTGGGAGTGACAATGGCCCAGACAAATCCGCAACAGGCTGAATACGAAGAATATGCAGTACGAAAACTGACAACTTACTTAAAAACTGATTTCTGCAAACAAAGACCAAATTTCTTGCAAAATATCATACAATTTAATTGTGAGCAGTTGATTGAGTCAGTTAACCCAAAAATGCGGGATGTTATTGCTAATACGACAAAAAGACAGAATTATATTGTTTTCAGTACTTACACTACAGGTTTAAAAATTGATAATTTAATACCCGGTTATAAATTTGAAACAGTAGGAGCACTTGACAACTTTTATACTTATAAAGCTGAACAGCAATAGGGTGTGGGGATGAGGAAGATCAGGGGGATGGGGAACTAATTTTCCTGATGATGAATGACTAATGACCAATGACTAATGACCAATGAGTTGTTGTACTGCTTGTCTCTATTCGCAAAATCCAGATACTGCTCGGTTTTGTATTAAATGTCGTAAGTCACTATTACTTAAAGAATGTTATTTCCCGCCTTATCCAATTGGTAGCTGTGGTTTTGGCAGAACTTTTTTGGCTATGGATGAACACATCCCATCTAAACCTAAATGTCTAATTAAGCAATTGTATTTTCCAGATGCCAATAGGGAAATTTTTATCAAGGCTGTGGAATTATTTCATCAAGAACCAGCGCGGTTAGATGAGTTAAAACATTCCCAAATTTCCCAATTCCTAGCACACTTTGAACAAGAAAATCAGTTGTATTTGGTGCAGAAATCAATTGTTGGGCAAAATTTAGCGCAGGAATTAGGAGTCCAACGTATGTTTGGTGAAGGGTATATTTGGCAGTTACTCAAAGATTTATTGCCTGTGGTGCAATTTATCCGTTCTCGACAAGTGATTCACCGGGATATTAAACTAGCAAATATCATGCGAAGATATACCTCCATTCTAGAGAATGAAGTTGTATATCCTCCACCAATCAACAACGCTGCACTATTACATCAAGCTTCTACGATGACTATTGGTAAACTGGAATCTGTTTCTCCCTTTGATTTGTTTGATGTGACGACTGATCGCTGGGTATGGTAAAATCATCTACACTACTGGTAATACTGTTTCTGATCGCTTATGTACAGTTGTTGATAAACTACTGCACAATGCACTCTCCCAACGTTACCAATCTGCTACTGAAGTTTTAGCAGTGATCGCACAAGTAACACCAGCTAAACAAAGGTTAATACAATGTATTCAGCCGCAGGAGTTGATTATCAAAGGTCGCATGATTTACTGAAAGCTAAAAAATGGCACAAAGCCGATGAAGAAACTTGGGCGGTAATGTGTCACGCTTTATCTAAACCTGTGGCCAAATAGCTATATTAATAGCGATTTAGAAAACTTACCTGGTGAAGATTTACAGATAATTTATCAGTTGTGGAGACAATATAGCCAAGAAAATTTTGGTTTTAGTGTGCAAATTCAAATTTATGAAAGCTCTGGCAGAGACTATGGAAAGTTTTGCGCTGCTATTGGCTGGGATATAACCAAATCCAGTTCTTCCACCCAAAACTTAATTTTTTCTTCACTACCGAAGAAAGGAAATTTACCTTCACATCGTTGGGTTGGTGGTACTCAATTGTCTGGCGACATATAGATGCTCTGAGTGCGGCTCTTTTGAAAATACGGTAGCCTGATCAGGAGTAGATTATTTTAGATATCGACATTGATACTTTCTATCTGTTTAGCGGCTTTATCCCAAAACTTTGCGGATTCTTCATCTTTCCAATGAGTTCTCAGATATTCAGCTTTTTTATGGCATATTCGTTCTAGCATTTCTAGAATTGCACCTAGTGTTAGCTGATCCATTAACCCTTCTAGAACACTCATGAATTCTTTCATATAAATACCTCTTAATCTAAACTTTTAGATTCTATGCCCATGCCATCTGCCTATCTTTTAGTATCTCACGGTAGTCGTGATCCGCGTCCAGATATTGCTGTGCAACAACTAGCAAAGCTGGTAAGTCAGAAATTGCCAAATAGTGAAAATTTAGTAGGTACAGCTACTTTAGAGGTTAAAACTCATCCTTTACATCAGCAAATTTATGATTTTGCTCAAACTGCTTTGGTTTTGGGGTATAAAAGCCTAAAAATTGTACCTTTGTTTCTAGTACCGGGAGTTCATGTGATGATAGATATTCCCGCTGAAGTAGAACTGGTAAAAGCAGTACTCGGTCAAGATATGATCATTGATCTTAAACGATATTTAGGTAGTTATGGGAATTTAGAAAAATTGTTGACTCCCACAATGGCTAGTATAAAAGCAGAAGTATCAATTCTTTTAGCTCATGGTAGTCGTCGTTTTGGTTCTCAACAACCTGTAGAAACTATGGCCAGGAATTTGGGTTTAGTGGTGGCTTATTGGTCTATATCTCCGAATTTAGAATCAAGGGTGACAGAGTTGGTAGTTGCTGGTTATAAGCAAATTGCAATTTTGCCATATTTTTTATTCACTGGTGGGATAACCGATGCGATCGCAGAATCAGTAGAAAAGCTAAAATTACAATTTCCAGAAGTGATGTTTAAATTAGCACCATCTCTCGGAGAAAGTACAGAACTAGCTGATGTAATTTGGGATTTAGCAACAGAAGGGGAAAAAGTTTTTGGGTAAGGTTTATTTGATTGGTGCAGGCCCTGGTGATCCTGGACTCATGACTCTCAAAGGAAAAGGTTTGCTTGAATGTGCAGATGTCGTTATCTATGACGCTTTGGTGAGTCCGGCAATTTTAGCCATGATTAATCCCCAAGCAGAAAAAATCAACGCAGGTAAGCGGATGGGAAGACATTCGCTCTTACAGGAAGAAACCACCCATCTGCTGATTGAAAAAGCCCAAGATTATGCTGTCGTGGTGAGGTTAAAGGGTGGTGATCCCTTTATCTTTGGGCGTGGTGGGGAAGAAATGGCAGAATTGGTAGAAGCTGGAATAATAGTGGAAGTTGTGCCGGGGATCACAGCCGGAATTGCGGCGGCAGCTTATGCTGGTATTCCCTTAACCCATCGTCTGTATAGTTCATCTGTGACATTTGTAACTGGTCACGAGGCAGCGGGGAAGTATAAACCGGCGGTCAACTGGCAAGCAATCGCTCAAGGGTCAGAAACAATAGTGATTTATATGGGTGTCCACAATCTACCTTATATTGTGGAGCAGCTAAGTTTAGCTGGCTTGAGTCTAGAGACTCCAATAGGTTTAGTGAGGTGGGGAACCCGCCCAGAACAAGAAGAATTAATTGGTAAGTTAGGAACAATAGTAGAGCAAGTAGAAGAAACAGGTTTTACTGCCCCTGCGATCGCAGTTATTGGTTCAGTGGTGAAAATGCACGGTATTCTCTCTGGATGCCGTCCACTGTAGTCTTCATAAAGAAGAATTTAAACCATGTGCTGAAATATAGTTTTAAGTAAATCACCTTGATTAAGAGGCTTAGTCAAGCAACCGGAAGCTCTCACTAGCTTGGCTTTAGCTCTATCTATCAAAGTGGCTTTTTCTGTCACTATAATCACAGGTGTATTTTTAAAAGATGCCTGTTTCCGCAATAAAGAACAAACTTCATAGCCATCTAAATTCGGCATCGTCACATCCAGAAAAATCATATCTGGTTTAACATGGAAAATTTCCATTAAAGCTTTTAACGAATCTGTAACACCAATTACAGAAAATATTTGCTCATCTAAAAAACCTCTCATGGTATTTAAAACCAGAGGACTATCATCGACACAGAAAATCGTGTAATTCTTTTTCTCTTTGGGTCTTGAGTAAATCCGTTTGTATTGGTCTCTGTATTTATCCCCATTGGGTAATTTATTCCCAATTGGGGGTAACTGTACTTCAATTTTGGCGCGTGTCCTTGGCTCATTGTATTGCCAAAACTGCTCTGGAGAAATTCGCACACCAGCTTCGCACTTTTCCACTAACAAGCGCAAGTTCAAATGACAAAACTTCGGTAAATCATCGAGGAAACTCTCTGGGATAAATTCATAACTCCCTTCTTCTATTTTCAGAAATGAATCTAGAAACTCCAAAGACAATTGCTCAATCAGCATTGCCGCTTGTAAGGGGCTAAGATAACTCTCATTAACTAACCAGCAAATAGCCAAATAGTCTGGATTTGGGATAGTCTGGTTTTCGACACCCCTTTCAAATATTGTCTGCAACTGCTCATTAATCTCTATGGGAAGAGTGGAATTGTGTTGACCTAACCGCTGTAAGTTTCTATATAACGGCTCAAACATCTTCTCTGAGTAGCAGGCATAAATTAGCTTACCCTCTTGAACATAGATTGACCAAGCCCCGGAGGTGCTAAATACCTGTAGACAACCAGTAACGGACTTACTTGTGATTTTTTTTAGGAGGGATAGGGGCTGCAATTTTTGGAAAAATCTGTATCTACTAATAGGAAGCGTTTTCATTACCACGGTTCTAATTTAAAATAAAAATTTGACATTGGAAATTGTGAATCACCCGTAGGGAATTCACACCGGTCTTTTTGGACTTACTGCCAGATAAAGATAACGGTTTATATGGGGGTGAGTATAGCAAGTCTCTACTCTAATCACACAATACCCAACACCCCACACCCCACAGACCCCTCACCCAAGCAAAAAAGCTAAAATTATCCCAGAAAACAGTATTTCAAAAGTCAACTCGATTTTCTGTGCTTTTTGCTAATCTGGTTGATCTTAGGATGTAGGAAGCAAAAGGCAAAAGGCAGGAGTCCAAAAGCAGGAGTTAAGAAGAAAAAAGTTCCTTTCTTAACCCTTACATCTTCTTCTTGCGGTAATAGCATCTTAGTAGAGTGATTCAGACTTGATGATTTATTAACAACCGACAAATCTTTGGCTTGTAACTCTGCCTACAAGATACATTGAGTGTGTGATGTGGCTTTAGTCATAAATAATTAAAAAACAGCCATTTTTAGCTACACAGTAGATGCTCAATATTTACTTACTAAATTCAGGTTACTCTACATTTATCAGAGAAATAAAAAACTATTTTAAACCTAATATAAAAAATTGAAGTTAAGAGTAGGAATAAATACTTTATACTGAGGTTAAGAGTAGGAATAAATACTTTACTATGAATATACTTTACCAGCAATTTCTCACAATCAAAAAGATGTATGGACAAAAAATATATAGGACTAAGATTTGTTTTTTTTAAAAAAACCTGTACTAAAATTACCTGTACTTCTCTGCCTACCTATCTGCTCATGAAGCTATAGTCTGTGTTTTATTCTCTTCAGCCTTAGTTGTTAACTATCAGGATGTTTATGGTGTAGTAACTATCATGTAACCATTCAGTGAATAATACTAAGCAGTCAACCGTTGTTAAAATCAGTAAGAATCTCTCATATCGAGTAATATAAACTTAACCAAGTGTACCCAACAATTCCTCAACGGTACAAGTCCCCGGATTTATCCGTGGGGTCACTCAAAAATCCAAAATCCAAAATCGGATGACCATTATTAATCTCCTAGTATCAGAAAAAATTCAGCGACTGGATCTCTATCTGTCGTCAGAATTGCAAAATTTATCTCGTTCTCGTCTTCAGCAGTTAATTGAACAGGGTCATGTCCTACTCAATGATCAAGTATGCACATCAAAGAAAATAAATCTGAAAGTCGGCGATCGCATCTGTGTCGAAATTCCCTCGGTGCAACCTTTAAAATTGGTAGCAGAAGATATTCCCTTAGATATCCTTTACGAAGATGAGCAGTTATTAATTGTAAATAAGCCGCCAGGTTTAGTTGTTCATCCTGCACCAGGTCATCCAGATGGAACTCTAGTAAATGCTTTATTGGCACATTGTCCCAATTTACCGGGAATTGGTGGGGTTCAACGCCCAGGAATTGTTCACAGGTTAGACAAAGATACTACAGGTGCGATCGCGATTGCCAAAACAGATATCGCCTATCAACACCTACAAGCACAACTACAAGCAAGAACAGCAAGGCGAGAATATTTAGGCGTGGTTTATGGTGTACCAAAAACCGAAAGTGGCATCATCAACTTACCCATTAGTCGCCATCCCCAAGACCGTAAAAAAATGGCAATAGTCCCTACAGAACAAGGGGGAAGAACAGCAATTACTCATTGGCAAATCCGAGAAAGGCTTAGTAACTACACCTTAATCCACTTTCAGCTAGAAACAGGACGTACCCATCAAATTCGCGTCCACAGCGCCAAAATCGGTCATCCTATCGTTGGTGACTCTGTTTACGGTGCTGGTCGTTCAGTAGGCGTAAATTTGCCCGGTCACGCATTACACGCTTGGCAACTCAAGTTACAGCATCCAATCTCTGGAGATTGGATTCAAGTAACTGCATCCCCTCCCCAGACACTTACAACGTTGCTGGAAGTTTTCCGCCGTAGAAGTGAGAGGTGACATCAGGAGTAAGAATTACTTATTCTCCCCATCACCCCTGGGAGGAATAATTCAAAAAAATTTAGAAAATTTAGAAAATTTAGAAATGTAAATGTTAGTTTGTTTAACAAAACTTGCTGAAAGCATAAATACGGCTAAAAGCTGTCAAACTTAGTTCTGATATAGATTTTCGAGAAAATTAAAACAATATTAAACGCCTATATTCTGCTCTAAACTCAGACAAATGTGAAGTTTTATAACAAAAACAAGGGACTTTTCTCAGCTAAGTTCCTTGTATGTAAAGGATTTGAGGCTTTTCTTATTGGCATAACTTATTTATTCATAATTTGTAACAAATAATGGATCTATACCATTGTATAAACATAAGCTGAAGGGGTTGAACAACAAACAAAAGTTTAACAACGCAACTAATTCATTAGATTTGCGTGTTTCTCATAAACCTAACGCTGATTCTCATATTTCTACCTTCAGAATGATTGACAAGAAAATGAGAATCCACTTAAGGAAGCAGTTTAATTCCAGTTTGCTGTTAACCATTTTCAAATTGATAAAACATCCCCAGTTTTAATCAAAACCTCTCTCAACTAAGTAATTAGGAGATTAGAATCCATGACATTAGATGTATTCTCCAAGGTTGTTTCTCAAGCTGACTCCAGAGGCGAATTCCTCAGCACCGAACAACTAGATGCTTTAACCGCAGTTGTCAGCGCAGGTAATAAGCGCTTAGATGCTGTCAATCGCATTACCAGCAATGCTTCTGCTATCGTTACTAACGCTGCTCGCTCTTTGTTCGAAGACGAACCTGGCTTGATCGCTCCTGGTGGTAACGCTTACACCAACCGTCGCATGGCTGCTTGTCTCCGCGACATGGAAATCATCTTACGCTATGTTACCTACGCGGCATTGGCTGGTGACGCTAGTGTTCTTGATGATCGTTGCTTGAACGGTCTGCGTGAAACCTACCAAGCTTTGGGTACTCCAGGTGCTTCTGTAGCTAAAGGTGTTAGCAAAATGAAAGATGCAGCTATCTCCATTATTAATGATCCTAACGGAATCACCAAAGGCGATTGCAGCTCTCTAGTTTCTGAAGTTGCTAGCTATTTTGACCGTGCTGCTGCTGCTGTTTCATAACAGTTGCAATTTGCAATATAGTCTAGACCCTAGAAACTTCAGCTTCTCCAAGCAAAAAAGCTAAAAAACAATTAAAGGAGATAAGAAATCATGAAAACACCAATTACCGAAGCAATCGCATCTGCTGATACCCAAGGACGTTTCCTGAGCAACACTGAATTACAAGCTGTTAACGGTCGTTTTGTACGTGCCTTAGCTAGTATGGAAGCTGCTCGTGGTTTGACAGCTAATGCTCAAAAGCTAATTGATGGTGCAACAAATGCTGTGTACCAAAAATTCCCATATACCACCAACACTCCTGGTAGTCAGTTTGCTGCTGATGCTCGTGGTAAATCCAAGTGCGCTCGTGACGTAGGTCACTACCTACGCATCATCACTTATAGCTTAGTTGCTGGTGGCACAGGTCCTTTGGATGAGTTCTTGATCGCTGGCTTGGCTGAAATCAATAGTGCGTTTGATTTGTCTCCCAGTTGGTACGTAGAAGCCCTGAAGTACATCAAAGGCAACCACGGCTTAAGCGGGCAAGTTGCTAACGAAGCTAACACCTACATCGATTACGCAATCAACGCTCTAAGCTAGATTGCTTCATGCCCGGAGAGGGGTACAAGTGCTGGATGACATTATCCCTTTGGGGTTAACTCAGTTGCTCATAGGGAATAAACCTCCCAAGACCGGACTGAATCACCTAGCAGTTGGATCTCGCTCCGGGCATAGTTTTAGGTAGGAATAAATAACAAGCTTTATACAGCAAGCACTCGGTCAGAGTTACCGCAGTGTAAATAAATAGGGGAAAAAAATGGCAATTACAACAGCAGCATCAAGGCTAGGAACAGAGCCTTTTAGCGAGGTAAGTCGAGTTGAACTGCGCCCCAACGCCAGCCGCGAAGAAGTTGAAGCGGTGATAAAAGCCGTTTATCGACAAGTATTAGGAAATGATTATATCTTGGTATCAGATCGTCTGATCAGTGCAGAATCACTATTGCGCGATCGCCACCTAACAGTACGCGAGTTTGTACGGAGCGTTGCCAAATCCGAACTCTACAAAGCAAAATTTTTCCATAATAGTTTTCAAACCCGGTTGATTGAACTCAACTACAAACATTTGTTGGGTCGCGCACCTTATGATGAGTCGGAAGTGACATACCACTTAGACTTATACATTAACGAGGGTTATGATCCTGAAATTGACTCGTATATTGATTCTCAGGAGTATCAAAACAGCTTTGGTGAGAACGTTGTTCCCTATTATCGTGGCTTTGATTTCCAAGCCGGACAAAATGCAGCCGGTTTTACCCGGATGTTCCGTTTATACCGTGGTTATGCCAACAGCGATACAGCTCAAGTTGAAGGTTCTAAATCTCGGTTAGCACAGGAATTAGCTAGTAATAAGTCTTCCTCAGTTGTTGGTCCATCTGGCAGCAACAATAATTGGAATTTCCGTGCATCTGCAGACAATGCACCCAAGCAAAACTTAGGTAATGCTGTAGGGCAATCGGATCGTGTTTACCGAATTGAAGTAGCAGGCATTCGCAATCCAGGATACCCCAAGGTGCGCCGAAGCAGCACAGTATTTATTGTACCTTATGAAAGACTGCTTGACAAAATGCAGCAAATTCACCGACAAGGTGGCAAAATTGTCAGCGTTATATCCACGTAAGGTAGAAAGCTGTTTTTCAGCACAACCCATCAAGAGGAGATTTAGAAGTAATGTTCGGTCAAACCACACTTGGTGCTGATAGCGTTTCTTCATCTGCAAGCCGAGTATTTCGTTATGAAGTTGTAGGCTTACGACAAAATCAAGAAACCGACAAGAATCAATTTAACATTCGTCGCAGTGGTAGCGTATTTATTACCGTACCCTACAGCCGGATGAACGAAGAAATGCAACGAATTACCCGTCTGGGTGGCAAAATCGTTAAGATTTCACCTTTAACTGTAGCAGAGGAAAACTAACGCCCTGGCAATGATAGAACCCAGTGCAGAAGAATACTCTGCCGAGAATGGGGAACAGCTCACAAAAGAGCTTGCTATCGCTAATCTGCAATCATCAGATTTAAGCCTCCGCTATTATGCCGCTTGGTGGTTGGGTAAGTTTCGAGTCAGTCAGCCAGAGGCTGTAGATGCACTAATAGCAGCGTTAGAAGACGAAGCCGACAAAACAGAATTTGGTGGTTATCCTTTACGACGCAATGCCGCTAGGGCGCTCGGTAAATTGGGGAATATCAAAGCGGTACCAGGACTAATTAAGTGTTTGGAATGCTCTGATTTTTATGTGCGTGAAGCAGCTGCCCAATCTCTAGAAATGCTGCGCGATATAAGAGCAGTAGAGCCACTGATCAAACTATTAGATGGGGGTGTTGACCAGGCTGTGCAAGTACCAGGTCGTCCTCATCTCGCCCAACCGTATGAGGCAGTTTTAGAAGCTTTGGGAAGCTTAGGCGCAAAAGAAGCCATGTCCCTGATTTTGCCTTTCCTCAAGCATCCAGTACCACGAGTACAATCTTCCGCAGCTAGAGCCATGTACCAACTCACACAAGACCCTGAATATGGTGAGTTATTGGTGAAAATGTTGGAGAGTGGTGATTTAAAATTGCGTCGTGTTGTTTTGGGGGACTTGGGAGCAATAGGTTATATGGCTGCAGCAGATGCGATCACCCATACTAAGGCAGAAAATAGCTTCAAACTCATGGCTCTCAAAGGATTGCTAGAGTACCAACTTCCAGATAAGTTAGATTCTCTGGCTGTTTCTGCTGAGGCTATCCAAGTAATGAACCTGATGGATTCACTCTTATAGTCATTAGTCATTAATCATCTCAACTAATGACTAATGACTACTGACTATTATCATTTATAGTTGACCAATGACTGAGGAACTAATTAGTGCTGTCACCTTAGCAGAAACACCAGCCCAAATGGTGACAGCAGTCAAAAATTTAGCAGCAGCTAAAGATCTAACAGCAATTTCCACCTTAATTGCTGTCTTTGGTTATAACAACCCAGCCGCTGCAATGGTGGCAGTAAATGGATTAACAGAATTGGGAGAAATAGCAGTACCCCAACTGCTAGAGCATATAGATGATTATAACTATGGCGCACGGGCTTATTCGATTCGCACTTTGGCGGCGATCGCAGATCCCCGTGCTTTAGATGTCTTAATCACAGTTGCAGCTACTGATTTTGCTCCCAGCGTCCGCCGTGCAGCTGCCAAAGGACTGGGAAACTTACACTGGCATAAGTTGAGTTTTCCCGAAAATCAAACAGCCATCAACCGCGCTTTAGATACACTGCTGTTGATTTCCCAAGACACAGACTGGTCAATTCGTTATGCTGCCGTTGTCGGTTTACAAGCTTTGGCTAATATTGCCGATTTCCAACAATCTATCTTGACTAGGCTCAAAGAAATGCTGGCTAATGATGTCGAAAAGGCAGTCCGCGCCCGCATTCAATTGGCTTATAGCAATTGTGGATTTTAGATTTTGGATTTTCAACTTTGGGATTAATAGCCTTCAGCAATTAGCTGTATCTAAGAATATTCCAAAATATCCTTACTATTCCCACTTGATATAACAACCAGTAGACCGCTTTATATACCAAAAAACAAGGTAAAAGTAAATATGTCAATACCACTCTTAGAATATTCTCCTTCCTCGCAAAATCAGCGTGTTGAAGGTTACGAAGTCCCCAACGAAGACACCTCAACTATCTATCGCTTAAATACTGCCACCTCAGATGCTGACATTGATGCCATAATCTGGGCAGGATATCGGCAAATTTTCAGCGAACACCTAATTTTAGAAAGCTATCGTCAAAGCTTTTTAGAATCTCAACTCCGAAATCGGGCAATTAACCTCCGCGATTTTATCCGGGGTTTAGGTAAATCAGATGTGTATCGCACCCAAGTAGGAGAAATTAACTCCAACTATCGCCTAGTTAACATTACCTTAAAGCGGTTTTTGGGAAGGGCTGCTTACAACAAAGACGAAGAAATTGCTTGGTCTATTGTCATTGCTACCAAAGGCTTACATGGCTTTATTGATGCTTTGTTAGATTCCGACGAGTATCAACAAAACTTTGGTGATGACATCGTACCATTCCAACGTCGCCGCTTTGGTTCACGTCCCTTTAACTTAGTAAACCCCCGCTATGATGCCTACTGGCGTGATATACAGTCCGTCCGTTACATGGGTGGTCGTTCGTTCTACAGCGCCCGGACTACAGGATCTTTAAAAACTGAAGATATCCGGCGGGCTATTCCTGCTAACTTCTTTGCAATGGCAGGAAAACTTATCACCACCGAACGCAACTACCAGCGCACAATTGCTTCAGTGAATTCCCAAGTAAACACTATGGCAATTCCTGATACATCCCGCGAAGTTTCTACAGAACAAGTAACAATCAAACCCGTTGCAGTTGCTCTACCTTATCGTTACATAGCCAGTAACTAAATTAGGTGACAGTGAACAGTGAACAGTGAACAGTCAAGAAACTGATAACTGGTAAGTGATAATAAACAACTCACAAACACCCTGAAAAATGGCAATACCTTTACTAGAATATAAACCCAGTTCTCAAAACCAACGGGTTTCTGGCTACGAAATCCCTAACGAAGACACCCCGAAAATTTACTGCATCGAAGATTATGCTAAAGGTGGGAAAATTGAAGAATTAATTTGGGCGGCTTATCGCCAACTGTTCAGCGAACAGGTAATTCTGAAATTCTACCGTCAGAGTAATTTAGAATCTCAGGTGAAGAATAAAGCTATCACCGTGCGTGACCTTATTCGGGGTTTAGCTAAATCTGAAGTTTTCCAAAGTTTAGTAATTCAGACCAACTCTAATTATCGCTTGGTTGAATTAGGACTGAAGCGGTTGTTAGGCCGTTCTCCTTACAGCAAAGATGAGGAAATCGCTTGGTCAATCAAAATTGCTACAGATGGTTGGGATGGTTTTGTTGATGCTTTGCTAGACTCTGAAGAATATCAAAGCTGTTTTGGGGAAAATATAGTTCCCTACCAACGCCGTCGCTACAAAGATAGACCTTTTAATTTGGTAACACCACGCTATGCTGACTACTGGCGTGACAAGTTGGAAGATTCGCGGTATAAGCCCGGTCGCATAAGTGACTTCTTCAAAATGGCTGCTTCTGTCAACATTAGAACTGTCACTTATACGCTAGTTAACACCGCTAACATTCAAATTCCCGATACAACCAGAGAGACAAAACCAGAAGGAATTCCTCTCTCTATTAATCCTAGCGGCAGTTTCCCTATCCGCTAAATCTCGGAAGTATGTGTGTAACCTAATGCAGGAAAATAGTTAAAGCGTGAATTAGGATATTGAGTAATCAAACCTTCCTTGTTCCGGTTTCAAAGTCGAATTTATTAACAAGAGGAAAGACGCAGCATGACACTGCCATTACTTCAATACAAACCAAGCAGTCAAAATCACCGCGTTAGCAGCTTTGGTGTTGCTGACATAAATGAAGATACACCTTATGTCTATCGCGTAGAAGATGTTAGTTCTTACACTGACATTCAAAGCATCATCTGGGCAAGTTATCGCCAAGTCTTCAGCGAACATGAAATTCTTAGGTTCAACCGCCAAGGAAGTTTAGAATCTCAACTGAAAAATGGTTCTTTGTCTGTACGGGACTTCATCCGTGGTTTGGCTAAATCAGAGGCTTTCTATCGTCTAGTTGTTTCCGTTAACAACAACTATCGGTTAGTAGATATCACCCTCAAGCGCCTTTTGGGTCGTTCTGCTTATAACAAAGAAGAAGAAATTGCTTGGTCTATTGTTATTGGAACGAAGGGTTTTAGCGGCTTTGTTGATGCTTTAGTAAACAGCGAAGAGTACACCGTCAACTTTGGTGAAAATACCGTTCCTTACCAACGCAAACGCTTAGAAGGTCGTCCCTACAACTTGGTGACTCCTCGCTACGGTGCAGACTTCCAAGAAACAGCAGGTACAGTCAGAAACGACTGGCGTTTTACTTTGGAAAACTTCTACACCGCTAAGGCGAAAGCAAAGCGTTTGACAGAAGGTGATCCTGGTAAATATGCAGATATGGCTGCTTCCCTCTCTAGTAAGGGTAATTATGCCCAAAAGCTATCTGCACTTGATATTGATTACTTGAATGCAGTTCCTTATCGTGGTAGACGCTAAGATTGGTAATTTTTTGATTACCTAAATTTCCTACTGGGTCTGGTTTTAACTTTGATATGATAACGGGTTGGCAGTTTCTTTGTTAGCTAGTTATGATGTTGAGTGAAAATCAGACCCTTAGTGCAAGAAGGCAGAAGGCAGAAATTTTTTAATTTTTAAATATGAACCAACGATTAACTCAGAAATAATTAAATCAAATTATTGCGGAAGTTCAGGGTTTGCAATTACGGCAGGAAGAGGAATTTGATAAACTAGAGATTCAACAAATTCTACAAGAATTAAAATTACCTCCTGAGTCATTAGATGAAGCATTTATTCAGTTAGGTCGTCGTCAGGCTTGGGAAGTTCAACCACAGCAACCTCAATTAAAGTAAGGATTGAGGTGGTGGGGTATTGACAAGTGTGATAGGTGAGGCAGAATATA
>CAKZGI010000306.1 GCA_936914905.1 uncultured Trichormus sp.
AATGGAATTACACCCCTAAACCAGAGTTACAGGTTATTTAATCCACTATCCTAAGCAGCATTGCTAGGACGACAAGTTGATGTTGCGGAAGCGGAGAATTTACATGAATTAATTAGAGATAAAATATTAAGTGAAGCTGTTTCATTATGAAATGGCAAATTATCCAGCAAAATTTATCTGAATTAAAATCACAAATTGCACAAATTTTACAAAATTTAGGTCATAGTTAGCCAAATGTGAAGATGAAATAACCTCAAAATAGTAAGTTATCAACTGAACATTTTCTTATCTCACCAACTGCATAGCATCATTAAAAAACTGACGACATAAACCTTTAGTAATTAAAATAGTTGTCAACAAATTAACCACAGCTACCATAAAAATAATTAGAATTTCATAGGATACAGCTTCCAAAGCAGATACTCCAGCTAATAACTGACCACTGCTGAAAGTCGGTATTGTCACCATACCAATTAGCATCATTTGATTCAAAGTAGGAATAAATGCGGCTTTAATTGCGTCTTTGCGGTATTGGCTGATTGCTTGCTGAGGAGTTGCACCTAAACAGAGGTGAGTTTCTATTTCTGTGGGAAATTGGTTAATATTGGTAACCAGCCTTTCTCCTGCCACTGCTGCCGCGTTCATGGCGTTACCAATTAATATACTCGCTAAAGGAATTAAATAACGTGGTTCATACCATCTGTCTGGTTGAATAATCAAGAAGTTGGTATACAGCAACGTTAAAGACGTACTCACAAAAATTGCTATCCACACTAAAGGTAGTACCAGCGGAATTTTTTGGCTGATGCGATTTCGTGCGACAATCGCCGTAATTGTAAGAATGATTGTTAGAATTCCCAAAACAGACCAAACATTATCAACAGCAAAGATGAAGTCTAAAACGTATCCTAATACGATGAGTTGGAGGATGGTTCTACCGGTCGCTAAAGCTAAGTTTAATTCTAGTCCTAATTTCTCCCAGGCTGATAAACCAATAGCGATCATCATTAAAGCCACAGCTAAAACCAAATTCACAAAATCCAGTTTAATCAAATCCGGCATGATCTTAGCTCCTTTCTAGGATTGTCTATTGACGATAAATAGAACGACGTGAAAAAAAGTATGTAACAAAATGTAAATTAGCCTGAAAACCTCTTCACTCTTGTATGAGTACCTTTTGCCCTTCTGGTTCTCCAGTCGCAGCCTGGGGGAAGGCGGCCTACATGGGGGAAACCATGCCACTTGCTTTATGCTGGGAAACCCTTCCATTGCAGTGGCTCCCCAAGACCGAGCTGGTTCACCTCTTGCCTTGTCATAAAGACAATTTTTAACGCCCACTTACTTATAACATTTGTTAGTTTGATGAGAACATAAACTTATCATATAACTCAGATATTCCAAGACTTTCAACTCTCTTCCCTGTCACCTGTCACCTGCTATAGCCTAAATGGGAATAATTGAGAATTAAAAATTTGATTAGCAAACATCACCCATAAAAGGGTATCTTTTGTATCTCACCATAAAATGAGAATTATGATCCAAAGCGTAAATTCGATTCCAGCCTTTGATATAAAGCAGCAATACGCCACTATTCAAGCAGAAGTGAGTAATGCAGTTTTAGAAGTTCTTAGTTCTGGCCGTTATATTGGTGGGCCAGCAGTGGAAGGCTTTGAACAGAAGTTTGCTGCTTATGATGGTGTAAGTGAATGTGTAGCTTGTAATTCTGGTACTGATGCCCTATATTTGGCGTTGCGTGCTTTAGAAATTGGTGCAGGTGATGAAGTTATTACCACACCATTCACCTTTTTTGCTACCACTGAAGTCATTAGTGCTGTAGGTGCAACACCTGTTTTTGTTGATATTGATGCCACTACCTTTAATTTGGATGTAACCCAAATAGCAGCAGCAATTACACCCAAAACCAAGGCTATTATCCCAGTTCACTTATTTGGTTTACCTGTGGATATGACAGCTTTAATGGCGATCGCCCAATCTCATAATTTAGCAGTAATTGAAGATTCCGCTCAAGCTACAGGTGCAAGCTGGAATGATCAAAAAGTTGGCAGCATTGGACACATTGGTTGTTTTAGCTTTTACCCAACCAAAAATCTTGGTGGTTGCGGTGATGGCGGTGCAATTACAACTAATGATAGTGATATTGCTGCTAAACTGCGGATATTACGAGAACATGGCAGCAAAGTAAGATACATTCACGAAGAAATAGGAGTCAACAGTCGTTTAGATGCCATTCAAGCCGTAATTCTGCAAATTAAACTCCGCTATTTAGATATTTGGAATCAACAGCGCCAAAAAATCGCCGCTTATTACTATCAATCCCTCAGTCAAGTCTCTGGTATCATAACACCGCAAGAACTACTAGGAGGAGTCGGAGTCTGGAATCAATATACCATCCGTGTTTCTAGCAAAGAAAGAAATGGTGCAAGTTCCAAATATCGGGACTGGGTGCGGACTCAACTGCAAGAAAAAGATGTAAGTTCCATGCTTTACTATCCTCGTCCTTTACATCTGCAACCAGTTTATGAAAATCTGGGTTATCAACCAGGACAATTACCAGTATCTGAGCAAGCTTGTCACGAAGTCATATCTTTACCCATGTTCCCAGAATTGACACAGGAACAGCAAGATAAAGTAATTTATGCCTTGAAAGATTGTTTCAGGTAGGGACTGGGGAGATAAATTAAGTCAAAAGTCAAAAGACAAAAGTCAAAAACCTCTGCCTCTTGCCTTTTGTCTCTTGCCTATTCCCCATTCCCTATAGGAATTTATGCAACTGTGCGAGTATTTGCGGTGGCCAAAGCTTCAACTAAACCACGAACAGCAGCTATCATGGCAATTTCGCTATTGAGTTGGTTAATAGCAGAACCCACACCAACACCAGCGGCACCAGCAGCTATAGCCAGAGGAGCAGTCACATTAGAAATACCAGAAGCACATAAAACAGGCACAGAAACCGCACGAGAAATTTGATATGCTGCCGCTAGAGTAGGAGCAGCTTTTTCAATCAAACCCAAAGTACCACCGTGAGAAGGTTTGCTGCTAGTACCACCTTCAGTTTGGATAATATCTGCACCAGCTTTCACCAAATCTTCAGCCAGTTGTACCTGTTGGTCTAATTTTAGAATGTGAGGAACAGTCACAGATAGGGTAATTTCGGGTAACAAGGCGCGAGTTTGATAAGTTAGGGTTAAAACTTCCTCGGCTTCAAATTTGCGACCTTGAGCGTAAAAAGAATCGAAATTACCGATTTCAATCAAATCAGCACCAGCAGCCACAGCTTGCACAAATTTTTCCGGTTCAACTGCAGAAACACAAACTGGCAGATTTGTTAAACTTTTAGCTAATTTAACCAAAGCCGCATCAGCAGCAATATCAATGAAAGTTGGACCACCCAATTCAGCCGCTTTCACAGTAGCAGCAACACTGTCAGCATTGAAATTATTCAAACCACTGATTACTTTCAGGACACTGCGGTTAGCAAATGCACGTTCTAAGTTAGAATTCATTGTCATAATTCTTGTTTTGAGTCTATTGAGTTAGGAATATTTTTACACTATTATAGACGCTGGAAACCAGAGGCTACAGCAAGAGACTTTAAGAATTCAAGACCATAGTGCTAAAAATAAAAGATAAGCTCTTAATCAAAAGACAATGAAAGCTTCGGAAAGTATAAATAAGCGAGATTGGTCATGGCCTTTTTGGCCTGCACTACCACTCTATCCCTATGGTAAACGAATAACAGTATGTCGAGAAATAGTCAAAGATAGCATTTGGACATTTGACCAATTACAAGGCATCCTGTATACAATTGTACCCATTTGGATGACGATTATCAAGCTACAAGCGGGTGGTCTTTTGGTTTATGCACCTGTCGCACCCACATCAGAATGTATCCGTTTAGTTCAGGAGTTGGAAGCAAAACATGGTACTGTTAAATATATTATTTTGCCTACCAGTTCTGGTTTAGAGCATAAGATATTTGTTGGACCTTTTGCCAGAAAATTTCCCCAAGCTGTAGTTTATGTTGCTCCTCATCAGTGGAGTTTTCCATTTAATCTACCACTGAGTTGGCTTGGCTTTCCCCAAAAACGAACTTTAGAACTACCAGAAAATATAGGAAATATGAATCAAAATCCTTTTGGTGATGAATTTGCATATGAAATTTTAGATATTAATTTAGGACGTGGTACTTTTGTGGAAGTGGCATTATCTCACAAACCATCGCGTACTCTGTTACTTACAGATACTATACTTTCTGTCCCAGAAGAACCACCAGAAATTTTACAATTAGAACCATATCCCCTATTATTTAACGCTAGAGAAAATGGACAGCAGATTATAGAAGATAATCATAAAAATCGTCGTCAAGGATGGCAGAGAATATCTTTATTTGCGATTTATTTCCGTCCTAGTGCTTTAGAAATTACGGGAATCAAAGAAATCTGCCAAAATTCTAAAAAATCACCAGACCGTTCTGCTAAAGCTTATTTTGGTTTATTTCCTTTTCGCTGGCAAAATAAATGGCAACGCTCTTTTGATGCCTTGTGTGGAAATGGTCGCCCTTTTGTAGCACCGATTTTACAAATTCTCATTCTTCCCCAGGCACCAAAACTAGTATTAAACTGGGCCGATAAAATTGCCAGTTGGGATTTTGATCAAATTATTTCTTGTCATTTTGATGCACCAATTAAAGCTAGTCCAGTGCAATTTCGACAAGCGTTTAGTTTTTTGGAAAAAGAACCATTGCTTAGGGAGGATAAGCCTTTGTTGGGTGAAGATTTGCAATTTATTCAGGAACTAGAAGCAGGTTTGGTGAAGTGTGGTATTGCTACACCTGTTAAGGATAACGTGAATATACAAAAGAGATTATAAAAACTTTCTTTGTAAGCATTCAGCTATCAGTCTGTTCACTGTCTCGTGTTGAGTTAAGAATCATGACTAGAGAGAAAGCCGCTTAATAAGCGGGCTATATTTAAAGCTTTTGAGATCGATTTAGGATTAGATTTTTCAGCCGTTTCTATTTTCAGTAGAGTTACATATTTCAAGGCTAGTGGGTGCTTTGCATTTAGTTTTAAGGCTTGACGTATATAAACTTTTGCCATTCCTGGGAAATTCTGTTGAAAATGAACTACTCCTAGTAAGGCGTAATGGTCACTGTTGTTTGGCTCTAATTTGATGGCATCACGCAGTTCTTTGACGGCCAGCACCCATTCTGCTTGTTGTGCATACTGAACAGCTCGCTCGTAGTGTCGTTGAGCGTAGTTGATGGAAGTGGGTTTAGAATTACTGTCTTCAGATAATGCCAGTCTAACTTTTGGGATTTCTGGACGAGGGACAATTGAGTTGGATTCAGTTATTACTGTTTCTGTTTCAAAGCTGTTGTTTCTTAGTAGGGATAGATAAACTAAATTTAGTTTAGTTATATATTTAGTTATTTGATGTGATTTTTGCAGGGATTTATATTGGACTGCTACGCAAGCAGCGATCGCTTGTTCATAAAAGAAATCAGCTTCTTGTGCTGAAATTGGTCTAATTTGCATATTTATAGCTTTTTTCAACTCGGACAAGTTCTCCTTATCTAAGGATGTTGCTTTTAATCGTAATGTCGATACTATGCTAAGACGTTTCTTTTCTTGTTTTAATACTTGGTAAGCAGGATTGATTAAACGAGTTAATATAAATCTAGATATTTCTTTATCGCTGTTTTGAGTATTTATGCAAGTATCAGGATGTAGTTGTTTTGCTAAAGCAAAATAACGCTTATAAATCTGGCGATCATCAGCATTCACAGAAACTCCCAAAACAGCATAGGGGTCAATAAGTAATTCAAGTATTTCCGGTGCGAGGGCGTTTTGGGACATTGTTGTATTATTTGCAAATAAGAGCTTTAAGGTATGATCAAAGCTAAATGCAGACTTTTCTGTGGAATTAGGCAAATTGATCTAGATTGTTTATTTATTTTAAGTGTTTATTTATTTTAAGTGTTTATTTATTTTAAGTGTTTATTTATTTTATATGTATTGATACAGTTAGAATTCAATTTACCTAGATTGTCTAGAGTAGCAGTTACCTGTCGGCTAAATCCATACAATAGATTCAGATATGTGTTTTTCCTCCTGAACTCTACTAAGCTGAATTAATACAATTGATTTACGATTAGGGAGTGTCTCGTTTTAGGCTTTTTGGTATTTGGAGATTGATGGAGATGATGTTAACTAAACGGAAAAGTCGAAGCATTGCTGCTATTCTAGCTTTTTGTGGTACACTCACAATTTCAGGTTTACACAAATTTTATTTGGGACAGCCATTATGGGGAATTTTGTATGTATTGTTATCTTGGACACCAATTCCCAAGGTTGCTAGTGCTATAGAAGGGGTTTGGTATCTAACCCAAGATGAAGAAGCTTTTGACCAGAATTTTAATTTAGGTCAGTCAGTGGTGAAGGTTTCTCAACATGTAAGTAATCAAGTAGAATCAGTAGCTAATGCTTTGCGTGAGTTGGATGCACTCCGCCAAGATGGATTAATTTCTGAGTATGAATTTGAGCAAAAACGCCGCCAGATGCTGGATCAGATTTCTTGACGTAAGTAACACAATGAAAAACTGGCTACCTATCAATCTCAAATTGCAAAAACTCCGAGCTAAATTGCTTAATGATCCTTACTATCGTCTACAATCTGGGGAAGAAATTCAGATGGCGGCAGAATTGGGGATGCGTATTGATGCTAATCAAGCAAGTATAGATGATTGGCTACGCTTACCGGGTTTGTCTATTCACCAAGGGCGATCGCTTGTGGAACTTTCACGTTCTGGTGTAAAATTTTACTCTATTGAAGATATTGCTGCAGCGTTGAGTGTACCAGTTCATCGAGTAGAACCACTCAAACCACTCCTAAATTTTAATTACTATGATGATGAATCCTTAGCTAATACTACGCAGGTGAATCCAAATACAGCAACGGTAGAAACTTTGATGAATATTCCGTCGATGGATTTCTATCTAGCTGAAGCAGTGGTACAGAATCGCCTCACTGCTGGGTCTTACCGTAATCTGGTTGATTTTCAGCAACGGTTACAACTGTCTGGTGAAGCGATCGCACAGTTAATGTATTATCTACGGTTTTAGGCAGTTATCAGTTATCAGTGGTGTTTCGAGAGAAACAATGGCTTACGCTCCCCTAAGGGATACAGGATGTCCAGGACTAAAGGATGAAAACTGGGATTTTAATCACCAATTACCAATCACCCATTACCCATTACCAGCCTCAACTAGATGACTAGCAACTTGAGTTAATAACTAATGACTAAATTAATCCGATGCGGTCTAGAGGCCAGAAGCGGAAAGTGGCACGACCGATGAGATTTTTCCGGGGTAAGAAGCCCCAGTAGCGGGAGTCATTGCTATCGTTGCGGTTGTCTCCCATGACAAAAAATCCGTCTTGGGGAACTGTAACTGCTGGAAATGGTTGATTTGGGGGTTCGGCGATGTAGTCTTCTTGTAAGGGTTGACCGTTGAGGTAAACTTTACCTTGAGAAACACTAATTACTTCTCCTGGCCGACCGATGACGCGCTTGATCAAGGCTTGGTTTTTGTCATATCCGCGACGTTGTAATTCTGGTGGTGATTGAAAAACGACGATATCGCCGATTTTGGGAGGCTGAAGACGGTAGGATACTTTTTCGACTACTAAGCGATCGCCTGTGTGTAAGGTTGGGTACATTGATTCTGATGGGATTAACCGGGGTTCGGCGACAAATGTCCTAATTAGCAATGCTAAGGTCAGTGCGATCGCTATTAAGGTAAAATTTTCTTGCCAACTACTCCATTTTTTTGACGCTGTGGCAGTTTCTTTAATATTACTTTCGCGAGGATTCATACAATTTTTCGGTGAGTTTAAAATTTGAACTATCTCGACTATTGTGACTCTAAAGGTAGAATTATCAGTGATTTTGGTTCTGTGTGAACCCATACAAATAATCTAAATATTATTTTAGAGCTTCATTTATATTACCATCTACACTTAATTCTAAATTTGGTTCTACTTTAGCAGTGATTACTTCTGTAGGGCGCAAAATTTTCTCTGCCCACCGAAACGACGGACTATTTTCGTAATTGTTTGGTCTGGAACATCTGTTCTTTCTTCCCGATCAATTACACGACATAGGTTAAAATCTGCTTATTTGCTTCCTAATTCTATGGGTATGAGTTGAGGTTTTCCAAGTACGCTAATAAACTTGCGATGTAAGCGTTCTATAAATTCTGGAGTGGGGTTAGGGTTGTTTTGCAGATAATCTAGTAATGCTTCTAATGCATCAGCAACTTCTAAAAGTTCTAAGAATAAGTCTTCTGTTCCTGCTGTCTTTTTGGTTTGCTGTTCTCGTAAGGATTGCTGTAAAACAACATTTTCTTTTTGGAGACTACCAAGTTTTTGGATGAGTAAATCTCGTAATTCTTGGTTGATAAAATAAGTTGGATTTAAGTTAGACATGGGTACTCTCTTTAGTTAATCTTGCTAAGATTTTGTCAGCCCAAGTGTTGACTTGGGGATGACTATGATTAATCAAGGAATTACAAAGGGTGATCGCTCTCTATAATTGTCCACCCATTTGATAGGCTTTAATCAACCACATTGTAGCTTGCAGATAATTTTGGCTATTGCGTTCTCTACAAGTATGGCAGTAGTCCTCCAAGTATTTTATCGGTTTTAGGTAACGTCCCTCTTGACAAGCTGCAACGCCTTCGCTGAATAATTCTGATAAGGGGAGTAGTAAGGTTTCGCGCTCTAGGTTTTCTGTTGGTTGGCTTGTGTGATTGCTAAATCTAAACCATCAGATTCTGATCATAAAGTTAAGGTAGGTGCTGGTTGATTTAAAGCTGATAAATCACTATATTTGAATCGTTTGATAGTTGGTAATATGGGATGGAAATAATCAGCAATAATTCTTTCTTCTGATTTCATCAAACTTTTTTGAGCTTTAGTAATCACATCTACTGGGTATTGCTTGCGCTTCATGGCTAAAGCGACAGCTTTGGTAATTTCTACTTTCGATTTCGATGCGGATTGAGATACACCTAATATATCGTATGGGTGATTTTCCATACCCATTCCAAAATCTAAAATCTAAAATTAAGTACGTCTGTGGGAAAAAACAGAAGTATGTAACAAAAAGTCAAATCACCAAAATCCTTTTCCCTGTTGCCTTTTGCCTGTCATAACGACAATTGTGAACGCAAACCTAGTTACTCTGACTTTTCAACACAATTTTAAACCTCGGTAAATTTCTTGAAATCCTGGTTCATCTGGACAAATTTCATAAGCCCACCCTCCTAGTTGTACCATGACTTCTGCGTCATATAAACTACCTTCTTTTAATATATTAATTAATATATCTATAAAAGATTCAGCCACAACATAATGAATTCTTTCTCGTTTTGAATGTCTAGCTTTTCTCACTATTTCTTCATGCTGTATAGTTTTCAACAGCAAATTAATTTCTTCTAATTTCTGTTTTAATTCAATACTTTCTATAATAGACCTCTTGCAAAATTGTTTCTGTGGTATGATAGATAGTTTTAGATTTTATGTATTTTTGGTTTTCTTTGCGCTCGCTAATTCAAACATAACCATGTTCTAAGTTTTGGCTAAAACAAAGACAACGCGCATTATAACATAAAATGCATTCTGCAAGAGGTATAATATCATTAACAAACGGATTACTGTTATCAATTTAATTTCTTGCGGCTTTTTCAGGGCTTCATTGAGATAGATTTGTTCATCAACAAGTTTTTGTCTGATTTCTTCTGCTTTATATTCAGCTAAATAACTGCGAGAATACGTACTACCTATAAGGTAGAAGGTAGTACCAGAATTGAGAAAATTCTAGATATTCAAAAAATTATGATATAATTTGAAGTTGAGAATTACAAAGTTTATCTAGTTCTTGTTGCCAATCTTGGTTCTCTTTAATTTCTGGTTTTGCTTGCTTGAGTTTTGCGACTGCTTGTTGCCACTTTTGTTGTAGATAATAGCAACCTTCATAATAAGCAACGAAATTATCAGCAAATTTTTCAACTCCAATAGTCTGTTTAGTTGTGGGTTTAATTTGAATTGCTCTTTGACTGTTTCTTTCCAAGCAACCGGCTACAGCTAATCCCGTGTATAAAGGGAATGAAGAATCCTCTGATGAGGATGTATTTTATATACGATAATATTTTGCAATTGGGAACTAAATCTATGATAACAGGCTGGAGTGATAAATACATCATTGACTTGCATTCCTGAGTCGGCAGCTTCTCCCATAAATCTGAGTGCAACTATTTCCCGACGATAGAGATCGTGTAGAATTAAATAATTCTCGATGTTGTTATTATTGATAATAACAATTGCTACTTCTAAACGACGTTTTAATTCTAAAAATACTGATGAATGATCTACAGTTTGATTCCCCAACCTAGGAACATTTCTGAGGGTATGTTCAGCGGTTAAATTTGCTATGGCTGTGGATGAAGAGATAATAAAATAAACTAATTTATGAGAATTTATTGGAAATAAAAATAAGTTGCTACTGTCCAGTTGTGCAAGGTAATGATATTAGGATCAACAATCCAGAGATTTTTAATCTTATTAGCAATATTGTCCCAGTTTAAATCTTTCCAAATTGCGGCTTCTCAACTTGGTTGAATATACTCTTTCAAATTAGCTTAAACTAAAGCATTAGTGCCAATTTTTTGAAGAAATTGTGTACTTACTGTTTTCGCTTGCTCTAAGTTTTCAGCCTTGACTAATTCTTCAATTTTGTGTAAAAATAGTAACTGTTTATGTTTAGCAATGCGTTTAATAATTTCTCGTTGCTCAGTTATTGATTCAGCAGATACTTCCTGCCATTCTCGATAAGCTAACTGTAATTTTTCAGTTTTTTGGCTGGCTTTCTTGAGGGTATCCAGGATAATCATTCAGTTCTCTCCTGACAGTTGGGAATTTTTAACTCTTCCCCCGGATCTATATAGTAATCTTTGCGGTTTTGTAGTTGGGGATTGGCTTTAACTATCTTTTCCCAAGCATTAGCTTTGCGACAGAATTTTTCATCAATTAAACTGAGGTTATCTCCTGGTTTCACAATGTAGATATTTGATGTTGGTAATTTTTGAATAGGAGTATTTTTTGGTTATTTATATTTACTAACTACCGTAGAATTAGTAACAGAAGTATTTGCATTATATAGACAGGGTTGCATGATCAAAAAACTTGGTCCCACTCCCAAAGTTATACCCATCATTAGCATCAATAAAGCAACTCCCAAAGTCCAACTACTAATTTTTTTTGTAGTGGTTTTTTTCTATGTGGTTTTTTTTCTATTGGGAGTAAATCATGAAGTGTGCGAATTAGAGAAATATCAGTATCACAATTAGGACAAATGTCACCTGCAAGTTCTTGATATCCACACACAGGGTAGCTAAGTTTAGTATTCATTTTGTGAGTCCTGTGACAATGCTATTACTTATTACTAGGTAAGTCTTGATTTAGCCAATGTTGTACATCTGGTTGTAGTTCACGCAATAATATTTCCGATTCACTGGTATCACCATTTTCCATCGCTTTCAGCATACGGTAGAGTTTATCAGACATAGCATTTGCTTGGGTACGTGCAACTACATTAGCTTGTTGGATGGCAAGAACTTTAGCTACAGCAGCAGTTGTAAAAGTTCCAGCAAGGTTAAAACAACAAAAAGATCAACCATCACTGAACACTTAAGAATTTTGGATGATTGCACAGAATCAGTGTTTATTATAAAGTGGAATACCTGTGGTGGGCGTAGCGATCGCATGAAATAATGTCTTCATAGTTAGCTTAATTTCATCCTTCATCTTCTATCAAATAGTAACGTATTGCTGCTTTCCTCAAAAATGTCGGGCATGGATTGAAGAAAAGACGAGTTATATTTGCTATAAGTGATAATTTACCCAGCGAGATTTGAGAGCAAAGTTACTAACTGTTAAAAATCTTGAGAATTTGCAAAAATAGTTAGAATTTTGCAGTAAGCTCATTTTGAATTGTAGTGTGACTTCAAAGGATTCTTTATTATGTCAGGCTCATTTTTGCCCTCTATCTTGGCTTATTCTTCGTTCTTACCTTCCATCTTCGTTCCTTTGACTGGTCTAGTTTTACCAGCAGTAGTTTTCGCGTTCTTATTTTTATACATTGAACGTGAAGATATCGCTTAATTAGGTACTGGGGACTGGGGATAATTAGTTACCTCTTAATTCCCATTAGCAATCACCAATTATCCATTTTTACCTGAAAAACCGCCTGTCTCAAAGAGATTGGCGGTTTTTTAAAGTTTGTTTTTCAACAAAGATGTGGATCAGGTTAGTCTTATAAAGAAGAACCTAGTCCGGCGTAGGCACCATAAAAGAATATACCTACAACAGTAATTACACCTAAACCTGCGATTGTAGCGACAACCCACAGGGGAATTCTCCCACTTCCAGACACAGTTTTCTCCTCCCTTAACAACAAATCAACAGAAATTAGCGGTGACAGTTCCAGTTAGTTAAAGAAGTAACTGGAGAAAAGAATCCCTAGAACGAAAATTAGTAGAAGTCCCAGGTACAGAGAAGTACGGTTTAACTCAACTGGTTGTTGATTAGGATTTGGCGATCTTTCCATGAGTTGCTCCTAGCGTTGAATAAACTGCATTGCGGCGATCGCGCCCAAAAAGAAGACAGTTGGCACACCTAAAGTGTGAACTGCAAGCCATCTGACCGTAAAAATTGGATAGGTAACTGGTTGATTGATGTTATTGCCGCTAGCCATGATTTTAAATTACTTTCCGATAAATGTTTCTACTTGCTTTTTAGCTTCAAAACGGTTTTTCACAATTGGTACTTCTTGACGTACCTGGGTGAAATACTCATTAGGACGGGGTGTGCCAAAGGCATCATAAGCCAGTCCAGTGCTAACAAATAACCAACCCGCAACGAATAAAGCTGGAATGGTGATGCTGTGAATTACCCAGTAACGAATACTGGTAACAATGTCCGAAAATGGACGCTCTCCAGTGGTACCTGACATTTAAGTGACTACCTTCACAAAAACTACTATTGAGTTTATTATCCTACAAAGTTTAGAAAGAGTTACAAGTTGCAACCTTCTTCTCAGAAAAGGTTATCATCTCTTAAACCCACCTTTTAACTAAGCAGCCTCTGGTTGGGATGATGAATTGGCATTGGGGTTATATTTGAGCAGAATGCCGTGATCCCCAATGATAAAACCTTGATCAGGGTTAAAAAATACAATCTTGTACAAATTAGCAGCCACTCCTTCCACTTCACGGTCTTTTTCCCAGGTTTGACCACCGTCGGTACTGCGTAGCAAATTGCCGCTACCACCACCAATCCAGATTTCTTCAGGTGTACGATAGGCTAAATCTAGTAAACCCCAGCTAGTAGCTAACTCTGGATATTCTACATCCAACCACTCATCAGATTTAGTCAAATCACTAAATTGAACTTGACCTCCCCGTGCTAATAACCATAATTGGCCATTACCAGCAAAACCCATATTTTCTAAACGCCTAGAACTATTACGATTATGGGGATCCCAAGCAGCTTGTCCTGGTTCCCAGACAGAGTAAAAACTACCTTTAGAGGAAACAGCGATATACTTACCATCAGGCGATCGCTCCAAGTTACGCACCACACCAACAGCAGCCTCTACTTGTGCCTTCCAATTTTGACCACCATCTGTAGTTTTATAGATAGCTCCCACATCAGTGGCCATTTCTGCTGTATTTTCACCCAAAGCAGTAATCAAAATTGGGCTACCAGGTAACTTTTGATTCAAGGGCAGACTCAACCAAGATTTACCTTCATCAGTACTATGCAACAACAAAGAAGGTTCTCCAACTATCCAACCCTCTTTACCTGCAAAACTTACTGAATCAAATCGAGATTTCGGCTCATCAACTGCTAGTTGTAACGGTTGCCAAGTATTTCCACCATCATTAGTTTCCAACAGAGTCGCATTACTACCCACTAAATAACCATGGTTAGGGTTATCAGTAAAAGCAATATCAAAAAGTTTCGCATCTGTTGGCACATTAATAACTTCCCAGGGATTATAGCTAACAGAGGGAACTTTGCTACAACCTATAGAGGCTAGGACTACTATGAGTGCGGCAAATATTACTTGCCACTTTTTTACAATTGAATGCATCAGTATTTCTTAGTGTTTATCTAAGTTTGCGGAAGTTTTATTTAAGATGACACGGAATAGGAGTTCAGGAGTTCAAGGAGTATAGCTATTTGCGTGACGACGTAGAAGTCATAGACCAAGCTGCGCTATCAGGAGTTAGATGGTGATTCTTTCAAATCCCCAGTCCCCAGTCCCCAATCCCCAAAGCAGTTTTACTGTAAGCGGTAAAGACTGATAAAAAACAAAAAGCCAACGGCTAAAGCGCCAAATATCAAGATGTTCTTTTGCCCTGGTGTAAGTTTATTCACACCCAAGCCGTAACCTAAGTTTTCTTTGAAACCAGATGCCGTACCCGCAGGCCCAATATTAGCAAAAGCGACCTTTTTGGCACTACAAACTGGACAACGCCAATTGACAGGCAATTCTGAGAAAACCGTCCCAGCAGGAATATCATACTTATCGTCTCCCTTCTCCGGTTCATAAACATAACCGCAGGAGCGACATTCATAACGGTCTAAAACCTGAGTTTCAAGAGGTTCTTCAGCTTGTTCGCTCATGGCTGGGTTCTCCTAGAGGGGAAATCTTAAAGATACGTTAAAAATTATGACATAATTGTTAGACTTTTCTATAGGTCTCAAAACTGAATCAAATACAAGCAGCACATCTGTTTCCCAGATTTCAGAAAACCCTAAAAGATATAATGTAAAAGAAACTCACAGCTTTATTTCCACCATCAGCGGTATATATCCATTGTGTTTGTCCTCAACGGTTACGAATATCTTCTAGGCTTCTTCCTCCTTTGTAGCCTAGTACCAGCCCTGGCGCTTTCCGCGTCCAAACTCCTCAGACCTAGTAGCTTTAGCCCGGAACGGCACACAACTTATGAATCGGGCATGGAACCCATCGGTGGTGCCTGGATTCAATTCAACATTCGCTACTATATGTTCGCTTTAGTCTTTGTTGTCTTTGACGTTGAGACTGTTTTCTTGTACCCGTGGGCGGTAGCTTTCCACCGTTTGGGTTTATTGGCGTTTATTGAGGCATTAATTTTTATTGCGATTCTCGTAGTCGCTTTAGTTTACGCATGGCGTAAAGGAGCTTTGGAATGGTCTTGAATTCTAATATAACCACTCACGACAAAGAGCTAATCATCAACCCGATTGAGCGTCCTACAGTTACTCAAGAACTGTCGGAAAATGTCATCTTGACTACCGTTGATGACCTCTACAACTGGGCGCGGCTTTCTAGTTTGTGGCCGTTGCTATTTGGTACAGCTTGCTGCTTCATTGAATTTGCGGCTTTAATTGGTTCTCGTTTTGACTTTGACCGTTTCGGGTTAATTCCCCGTTCTAGTCCCCGTCAAGCTGATTTAATTATCACTGCTGGTACAATTACCATGAAGATGGCTCCTCAATTGGTGCGTCTTTATGAACAGATGCCCGAACCTAAGTATGTAATTGCTATGGGTGCTTGTACAATTACAGGCGGGATGTTCAGTGTTGACTCGCCTACAGCTGTGCGCGGAGTTGATAAGCTAATTCCGGTGGATGTGTATTTACCTGGTTGTCCTCCCCGTCCAGAAGCGATTATTGATGCAATTATTAAGTTGCGGAAGAAAATCGCTAATGATTCGATGCAAGAACGGGGTCAAATCAAGCAAACCCACCGCTATTACAGTACAACTCACAATATGAAGCCAGTACCAGAGATTTTAACTGGTAAGTATATGCAGTCAGGAACTCGCTTCAATCCACCCAAGGAATTGACCGAAGCAATTGGTATGCCTGTACCACCAGCATTGCTGACATCCAAGAGAAAGGAGCAAGAAAAGCGTGGCTGATGAAGAATCTAAGATAGTTCCAGCGGGTAACGTTTCCCAGTGGTTAACTGAAAATGGCTTTGACCATGAATCTTTGGCCCCCGATGTTAATGGGGTAGAGATTATTAAGGTAGACGCAGATTTTTTGCTTCCTACTGCTACAGCTTTGTACGCTTACGGGTTTAATTATCTCCAGTTTCAGGGAGGTATTGACTTGGGTCCTGGACAGGAATTGGTCAGTGTCTATAACTTGTTGAAGGTGAGTGATAATGCTGATAAACCTGAAGAAGTCCGGGTGAAGGTGTTCTTACCTAGAGAAAATCCCACTGTGCCTTCAGTATATTGGATTTGGAAGACTGCGGACTGGCAAGAGCGCGAGTCTTACGATATGTTGGGTATTATCTATGAAGGTCATCCCAATTTGAAGCGGATTTTGATGCCGGAAGATTGGGTAGGTTGGCCTTTACGCAAGGATTACATCTCACCTGATTTCTATGAGTTGCAAGATGCTTATTAGGTAGTGCTGAGTTGTAATCTTTGATCAACCCCTTTCCGGTGGCGGAGAGGGGTATTGTTTGAGGGGGCAACAAAGAAGTTAAAGAGGTCGCTGGATAAGCATCATAGCCCTCAGCCCCTGATGATAAGATGCCTACTTATTACGAAAAGAAGCCATAATTTCCAGAACCAATTCCTGACACTGATTTAAAGAAACTATTCAATTATGCCCGTACAGGCTAATCCAAAAAGCACTATGTCTTTAAAGCACTATGTCTTTTTCTAGTTCTGCTTTTACAAGGACGACAAACACAAGATTCTTGTCTAGAGAATTGGGTTTTTTGACCCTGCAACTATGCGGAGGTCATGGCCATAATAAGTTGCTCACGATTTTTAACCACTGTAAATACCACCCTTGACAATTTCCGATTTTCCTTAACTTGTCACCAATGCTTACCATAGACAAAACTTGGAATTTAATGTTGAGAACGATGATTGTATGATTTTGAATTTGACTGCTAAGATTTTGAGCGAGCGCCTATAATAAAAGGAAGTTGTAAGCAAAGATTAGGCGTTGCTAAAGCCACTTTCACTCTTCCGCAATCATTCAATAGCAAGCTGGATATTCATTTGTTGCAAGATAAATTGCAACAACTCTTCAAATATATGATTTTCTAGCTCTTGTTTCAGTTCTCCTACTAGGGTAGCAGTGAGGACTTCTTAGACTTTCAAGAAGCAGTAGAGATCATCAATTTCAAAAGGGATAATTATTTGACCAGCGATAACGTTTAAAGTTGCTGCTTGGATGGAATCGGGCATTTCTTCACGACTATTGGTTAAAATCAGCGCCATTTTGCTCAAGTTGTTGGCGTAAATCTTGGGCTAAGTTGGAATTGTCTACAACCATAGGAGAGAAAACAACTTGCTCTAGTAACTGTAAGTTTGGGTTCTCCAACTTGGGCTTTGAGTTGATCTACTTTGAGTGGAAAAGCGACAGATGAACTAAAATCAGCGAAATTCATGCCGTTAGTGGTCAGCCATTGCGCGAATTTCTCTGGTTTGACAAGTTGCTGTTGCACCTGAAAATCGATGATATATTGCTCTACTGTATCAATATCTGCGATCGCAGATATTTCTTGTTTAAGAATATACTGTTGCACTATTTCCATTAAGAAAGGTTGCAGTTTGCCAGCAACCCGGAGATAGGTGAGGGATTCAGAGAGGGAGAGAGAGTCGTTATTAGTGGTTAATAAAAGCGTGTTTGTCATTGTTTATGTATTAATAAACTGGGAGAAGAAAAGAGACTCATTATATGAAAGTCCAATTAAATCTTGAAAATCTTCTACAGATTCAGATAAATCATCGTAAATACTATCGGTGATATTGAGATATTTTCCATATTTCTCCAGAAAATAATTAATGCCATTACAAATGGCTTTCACCAGATCAGCTTGGGTTACTTCTTCAACGTTGTGTATGGAGATAGCTGAATCTCAATTCCTTTAAAAGTCAAGGAATTGAGGGATTGCACTCATAACAGTTCTTGCCTTGAGCAATAGAGGTTGTAATCGCTCAGATACTTCTGGCCATTGACCTGTGATTTAGGCATTAATTGCAATAGCAAGTTCCAAACAAGCAGCTGTCATGGTAAATAAAGGACTGTTATTGAGTGTTTCAGGCGTATCTAGAGCAGCCCTTATAAAAGCATCAAAGGTTGCGGCATCGACTTGCAAGGTATCAGCTATGAAAGAATCAACCCCGCTTTTGATATTGAATACTTGTTCCAGTGCTTTGATCTGATTGAAGAACAAGTTACCTACCCATAGACTTGGAGACCTTTTGGAGATATATTTTGGGCAATGAAAAATTTATCAATTCTTGCCCATTTCCTATTCCTTTCTTTACGAATTACATAACATTTGTGTTTTCTAGTACAATAGACTACTAGAGGATGCAAGAGAAAATCGATCATGGACAATCACAATGTCAGACCAGAACTAAACGAAGTAGCAAAAGCCAGTCTAGCGGCAGCAAGAAATACATACCCATCTAAAAACCTGCGGGGAAGGCATCCTTGCTTATTGTTTATGGTTTTATTTGGAATTTCTCTGGGAGTTGGCATCGGAAGCAACGCGATGTTGTGAGGTGGGGCAAAAAGTGTGCTATCGCTAAACCCAAAACAGGCATCGATAAAAATCATTTACCGTACAATTAAAATATTGTATACATACAAGTTGTCAATTTAAGAATGAAAGGAAACAGTAAATTTTGGTTAAAAGAAAATGCGGAAATTATGTTAAATCTTCGTTGTCAATGGATAGCTGGAAGTTGGCATAATTTCTGTAATTCCATTTTTACCTCTTTTATCCATCTTCAAACTGTCTAATATTTTAGACCTAGAACTCTCATTTAGCAGAATTTTCTGTGCTAATCAATACCGGCTTATTTTATTACTGGCGTAAGCAGCTTATTCCCACCAGCAACAAATTATTGAATGCAAGTCTTCTTAGGATATTTTCAGAATATACTTTGTCTTGCAATTTTACTTATTTGATGTGATTTATTTTACTTTAATCCCAGAAAAATATTTTAGCAATGTCTGTGGTTGGCGTAGCTAGAAGCACACTTTTTGCCCCACCTCACAACATCGCGTTGCTCCCGTTGGCATCTTTGGTTATTACCAACTCATTTATATTGGCTACGTACCACAAATACAAACGGCAAAACCAGCAACAGTGGTCAGTAGAAAAACAAACCCAACATCCTGTAATCTCAATAATCCTACACCTTTATGGTTAAAGTTAGCGATTGCTCTTAGCTGCGCCTCTGGTTGCTTGGTTATTTATCGCTTACTCAAACTTCCCCTGCGGCTTTAAAAAAGCGTGTAGGGGAAAAATAACTTATTCCCTTTTTCCACTGATAACTGATAACTTATAAAAGTGCCAACTTGGCAACCAATCGCTAAAATACCAGGTTAAATTGATAAAAGATCAACGACTAAAGGGTGTTGTTATCAGGGTCTATTATATCAATAGATTAGTCTAAAAGAAGATATTTCACAAGTCTTTTTCATCGACATATAAAGCAATCTACACACACTTTTCTGAGCTATTAGTTCAGGAAAAATAATAATCAGGTTTCACATTTGCTGCAACAGGAATATTAGTAGCATATAGTCACTGTTGTTGACGTATAATTTAGCCCCCTAAATAACGGGCAGTGTCTATAAATATATTCCTCAACGCTCCAGCAGCAAATGTAGAGTGGGAGATGGCGCTTGGTATGCCTACTCCCACTCTTCTTTTATTGGTAAGTTAAGTGGGAGTTAAAAATTGTCGTTATGACAGGATAAAATGTGAACCAGCGCAGTCTTGGGGAGCCACTGCGGTCGACTGGTTTCCTCCATGTAGGCGCTTCGCCTTCCCGCAGGGTGCGACTGGAGAAGCTGAAGGGCAAAAGGCAAAAGGCAAAAGGGTCTTGGTGATTTTACTTTTTGTTACATACTTCTATCTTTTCCCGCCAACTTACTTACCTGGGCAAAATTAATTAAACATTTTCGGGAAAAATAGAAATCTCTGTATTGCTTATCTGTTCCCTCTTAAGAGTTCCCTGTTCTCTCCTCTAAATGTACAATTTATTTTGTACGACTACTTAATTGTTAATTGGGGAGATTACAGTTCAACAGAAATTCGTATCCTGTAAAAATTTAATCATCTCTGCCTTCACTACTTCAGAAGCACCTGTTAATGCATCATGATAGCAGTTTTGGAGAAGTTGAAAGCGGGAGTTACGAATATTTTGATGCAACTTCTCACCGTGACAAGCAGGAAACCAACTATCTTGATCACCCCATAAAATTAGAGTTGGACATTCAATAGCACAAAGATTATTTTGAATCTTTGTCAACATATTTGGTTTTTTGGCTTGTAAATTTTCAATTTCCCTAACTGCTATTTATAATTCTTCAGCCACCTTCACTAAAGTCCCCGGAATTTCAATAAACGGGTAGGTTATCCAATAAACATCTTCCTCTGAGAGAATAGAAGGATCAAATAAAACTCTCCGTCTTTCTATAGCCATGACTTCTCTAAGAATAGGTGCAAACACATAAGCTAGACGCAAAAAATTAATGGTCTGGATAATTTTCAGTGGAGTTTGAGCGAGTAATCCCATCACCCAATGGGGTAATTTTTCGGTAAAAAGGGGCGTATTCATTACTACTAACGGATCAATTAAATGGGGAGATTGTCCAGCCAAGGCTAAAGAAACTAATACACCTAAAGATTCAGGAATAATTACTGGTGCTTAATCACATAAGGCTGGAATAATTCGCTCTAACTCAATTACTTGATGACCATTCTCTTCTCGGCGTGATAGAGGTTTTTCAGAGAATTCATAGCCTTTAGCGTCAAAACAAACGACCCGAAAAAATTGAGATAATGGCTCTATAATATGCCGCGAATTATAACTCCAACTTCCCAAACTATGTAATAAAAATAGTGGTTTACCCGTACCTTTTTCAGCATAAGCGATTTGTACAGTATATCCATTAGCATCCGTAATAATTAGATTTTGCCGACCTTTAGGAAAGGTAATTTGCCACCAGTCTTTCATATCATTTCTGTTTTTATTTTTATCATATCTGTGTGGGCAGTAAATAGGGAATAGGGCAAGGAGAATTGGATATTACTTTCTTATCCTCGTGATTCCTAAATTCTTACGGATAAGATATCATTATTTACTGACTTATTTAATTAATAATATAATCATTAATTTAACCGCCAGTTAAGGCTTTTCATAGAATTCCTATTATTATCACGGGTAGTGTTATTAAAACAATAGCCAGTAGGAACAATCCCCCAATAAAGAGAATGATAAAACCCTGATCAGTTTTCTCTTTTTCACCAGAAGTTTTTAAGTAATCTTCTAATAAAGTGATGTTATAATTATTTGCTCTCCAGGCAAAATCAAATAAATTTCCTAACATGGGGACAGCACCGACTAAGGCATCAATAATAATATTGACAACCATTCGTACTAAGGTAGCTCTCCATATACCTACCCGCGCTGATTCGATGAGAATGTAAAGAGAAAATATCAATCCTAAAACATCACCACCAACAGGTATCAATCCGAAAATATGATCTAAACCAATACTAACTTGAGTTCCTGTAATGGTAATAGCATTATCCAAAACTTTACTAATTTGACGCAGACGTTTTAATGTCGGTGCATAACCATCAGATTCTATATATATTTTATTGGGAGAACTAGACATTTTTTAGTGGTTGGTAATTGGTGATTGGTGATTGGTGATTGCTAATTGCTAATTGTCAGTTGTTATTCTCCGCTAGTCCCCAGTCCCCAGTCCCTATTCCCTATTCCCTATTTTGCATAGATTCACCAACAATTACATTTAATTGGTTGCCAACTAGGAGAACAAAGGCACTCATCCACAACCACAACATTAATACTATAAAAGTTCCCACTGTGCCGTAAACTTTATTATAATTTCCAAAATTGGTGACATAAAAGCGAAATAGGGCGGAAACTATTGCCCAAAATATAGCTGCTAAAACGGCTCCTGGCATCAATGGGGTGCCTCGTTTCCACAAACTCGGTCCATAACGATAAACTAAACTAAATGTGGCAGCAACAATAACTAAGGCTAAAGGCCAAAGTAACAGCTGCCAAATATGCAATAAGAATACTAAATAACCATTACCACGTATCAATATACCCAAAAGGAAATCACTAATAAATACTACAAAAGAAGCCAGCATTAAAAGTAATATAGTCCCAATTGTTAATCCTAGAGAAATAAGTTTGGCTTTCCAAAATGGTCGCACATTTTCTGGAGAAATTTGTTCTATTTGATCAAATGCGGTCATAGCGGTACTGACTGCACCAGAAGCTATCCAAATTGCGATCACAAAGCTGACAGAAAATAAACCTCTATTTTTAGACTCGGCAATTTCTTTAGTAGCAAATTCACTAATTAAACTCCATGCTTCTTCGGGTAAAATCTGACTCAGTTGCACTGTTGCCTGAATAAAGGTGTTTTGCAAGGATTCTGCTACTAAACCAATAGCTGTCAGCACGGCAATAATCGCCGGAAACAAGGACAACATGGCATTAAAGGCAATTTCTGAAGCCAGTCCTAACAGTCTCGCTTCCATAGTCCTGTCCATGGTTTTCTTAAATGTACGCCAATTGAGGTGGCGAAAGAACCTGATCCAACGATGCTTGGGCATATATATCCAATTCAAAATACAGAAGATATTTGTAAATTATTTAGGATCGCTATTTATACGGTAAAATTTTTCAGGAGAAGACAGAATTATTTAATACTTAATACACTTAACTAAACTCATGACTGACAATATTGATCAAACAGCCCATTTAACACAAAAATGGTTAGCCGAAATTCAAGCCCTGAAACAGCAGATGGCTAAACTGCAACAAAAACGTGATGAGGCCTGGGAAAGTTCACAAAAATGGCGACAACTATATAATACTGAATCAGAACAACGTCGTGCAGAAGCCAAGATGCACCAACAGGCGTTAGCGAAGCAATCCGAAGGAATCGCATCTGTAAAAGCTGAACTGCAAAGATTTAAAGCTATAAATGTTGACTTAACTGCTGAAACTACTACAACAGCAGTTCAGTCAGAACTATCACAACTGACATCTGTAGAGGAATTAAAAGCTAAACTTGTGGTAGTCACTAAAGAACGCGATCACCTAATTCAAGCTTTGAAAACAGAACAAGAAAATCATGCTCAAACCCTTAACAATCTAACCACAGCTTTAGGTGATGCTATTGACAGTTTAGCAAAGGCGCGAGCAGCAAGGGGACCAGGGGAAGCAGTAGAAGCAGTAGAAGCTGGCGAAATAAGTCACTAAGGAAAGTGGATTAAATAAGGTGTAAGAGTGCCAATAATATCTATACCCTAGA
>CAKZGI010000307.1 GCA_936914905.1 uncultured Trichormus sp.
TATCTCTCTGTCTAGTTTTCGTGGCAGGTTCTTTTCCATAACTGCTTGCTATATTTTGCCTCACCCATCATACTTGTCAATACCCCAGCACCTCAATCCTTACAAAATTACCGTCAAGTTTTGATGCGTTGTCAACGAGAATCTGATGTTGATTTATCTCCATATATTACTCGTATTGAACAAACGATCGCACCTTACACAGCAGGGGTTTCAGCTATTTTACTCTTCACACGATTCCTGAAATTGACTATCATCAGAGCATCCGCGCAATCGAACCTTGAAAACTACATATATATAGGCTTTCGGGCTGCCGTAGTTGAGATTTCAAATAATTCAATTCCTATTAGGGATTGAAACCATCTTGATACGCCATACTATTTCTCCTTTGATTAGTTGAGATTTCAAATAATCCCTATTATAAATTGAAACCCAGCCCTGGCAATAGCAGTAACAGATTTAGAGTTTAAATTTAAAATAATCCCTAATAGGGATTAAAAGTGAAGAATATAATTAATTTGAATTAGCGATAAAAATAGCAACTCTTCCTATTTACATTATCTCTAAATAATTCCTAAGAGGAGTTCAGTATTTTATCTCTTTATGTTGTATTCAAAGTTGTATTCAAAACTGCTAATTCCCATGAACTTACCTCATACTACAATCAAAAGGTAGAATAGAAATTCTATCTTCTGACACATGAACTACTAATAAAACATATTTATTATAAATTAATTAAGAGGTTGTCCTCCTAATAAAACCAGTAACGTAAGTGAGGTAAATAATCATGTCAAATCAAATAATCATGTTTGATTTACTAGAAGAACTATCCATAGAGGCACAAGAATTATTAACTGGAGGAGAAAATACATCACCATTAAGTGGTCCTCCGGGTACAGGCAATCAGTCAAACCCACCTGGAACAAGCAATCAGCTAAACCTACCCTGTAATACAGGACGCAAAGGAGCTACTGGGTATATAGTTCCTGATGACAACCCAAATAATTACCACACCTGGAGACTCGATAAGCCATTCTAAGCTTCACAAATAGCAAGTGAAGTAATAACAAACAAATTCCCCCGTTTTTTACGGGGGATTGCCTAAACAGAAACAGATACTACAATAGTACTATCATATTGATGATTCTTAATGTGCGATCACTCTAAGAGAACTCCACAAAAAGAAATGCCCAATCTCATTCTGAACGTTCGCGGAGCGTCTCTGAAAGAATCTCCGAGATGCTTCTTTTGGCTATGGCTTACGCCAAGCTTTGCGAACGCTACACTCAGCATGACAAGACAGGAACATTTATTTTGTGGCTTACTCTTACCCTACAATTTCTTTTATCATCTTCCTTGAATTTTGTCAAAAAAAGCACCATTATCAAAAAACTTCTTCTGCACACTATCCCAACCCCCCCAACTACCAACAGTATAAAGTTGGGAAATCTTAGGAAACTTACTCTGAACCTCCTTCGCTACAGTCAAATTAAGCGATCGAAAACCAACTTTAGCAAACTCACGCTGGGCTTCAAGCGTAAACAAAAACTTGATAAAAGCTTCCGATATCTCACGAGTACCGCGTTTATCAACATTCTTATCAACCACAGCCACAGGAGCATCTATAGGAATATTAATTAGATCTCTTGTAGATCTCTTGCAGAATTGATTTTGTTTTATAGTGGGTTTATATTTATAGTGGGTGCTTCTCTTTGTTTTAGCTAAAAGTTAGATTTACACGGTTATGTTTACATTAGCGAGCGCAAAGAACACCAAAAATACATAAAAAATACATAGAATCTAAAACTCTCTATCATACCATAGAAACAACTTTGCAATAGGTCTATTGTCTGGAACTTCATAAGACACATCTATTTTACCCTGTTGGGCCGCTAAAATCACCTCATTTTCATAATTGAGCAGCACATCACCTTGGGCTTTCTTGTAAAACACATGACTAGATTCTCTAGAATCCTTCGGTAAAACCGCTACATTTCTAAATACCTGAGTCACAAAATTAATAGCCTGACTTTCATTACCATCATTTTTACCAACCGCACCCCACAAAGCTGAAAAATTCTACCTTGCACCACTAGAAGTTTTGGGATTAGCGGTGATAATTGTTACACCTGGCTTAATTAAATCACTCCAAGTTTTAATCTTCTTAGGATTACCAGGACGAGTTTCGAAAGCCACCACAGAACGGCTAACAATAGAATTATTGGGAGCATATTTTTCCCAACCTGGGTTAATTAGACCAGCTTTTTCAATCTTTTTTGTATCCAAAGCCAACGCTAATGCCACCACATCTGCGCGCAAGCCATCAATAACAGCACGGGCTTGAGAAGCATAACCGTCATAACTCTCCCTAATCTCCACATCCTGTCCTTTTTCCCGTTTCCATTTAGCTACAAACTGGGGAATGATTTTGCTATAAGCAGCCTTAGTCACTGCATAAGAAACCAAAGTAATTTCTACTTTCTTACCCTTTTGACTAATTAATTGCGTCTTTTCGGCTGTAGTACTCACAGATGCAGGTAATACAGTATTTGCACTTAAACCAATTGCTAATAATACGGATGAAGCAGCAGTAGGGAAGAATTTCGCTAATTTTCCAGAATTTTATGTTATGGGAGGTTTTGGGCTGGTATTTAAATACCCTACACTAACTTAGTAGGAAATATATAATTTGCTTACAGAAACAAAGATTATTCAGATACCTTTGGGATCAGATACCTTTGGGATCAGATACCTTTGGGAAAAGCAAGCTCAAAATACTAATTATCTATTGGTAGACGCGTGTATTAGTTTTTATGAACTAAAAACTGAAGAAGATACGAGATAGTTATGTATATACCGTAATTGCAGGAATATTTTGATATCAGAAAAAACGAATGTCCCCTAAACCTGCTACAATCCCCATATTCCCTATCGTGAATGTGAAGTTTACCCTCAATAGAGATCAAAAGGAGAACAGATAATGACTTTGTGGCAACGTCCACGACTACGAATAAACAAGTTTAAAAGCTTTATATCCCTGTTCTTAGCCGCCACATTCTTGAGTGTGGCCTTAGCAGCTTGTGGAGGTGGAAACCAGAATAATAGCAATACTGACAATTCCACAGCTACCAAAAAACAGGATGTAGAAATCACGGTAGTCTCCTTTGCTGTCACTAAAATAGCCCATGAAGCCATAATTCCCAAATTTGTGGAAAAATGGAAACAAGAACATGGGCAGAATGTCAGTTTTAAACAAAGTTATGGTGGTTCAGGTTCACAAACGCGTGCCGTTATTGATGGTTTAGAAGCTGATGTTGTGCATTTAGCTCTAGCTTTAGATACAGAGAGAATTGCCAAAGCAGGCTTAATTCAGCCAGGATGGGAAAAAGAATTTCCTAATAATAGTATAGTTTCTAAATCTGTTGCTGCTTTGGTAACTCGCGAAGGCAACCCAAAAGGTATTAAAACCTGGGACGATTTAGCTAATGATGGTGTCAAATTAATTACATCTGACCCCAAAACATCAGGAATAGCACGATGGAATTTCCTCGCCTTGTGGAACTCAGTTATTAAAACTGGCGGTGATGAAGCAAAAGCCACAGAGTTTGTCACTAAAGCTTATAAAAATGTACCTATCTTAACTAAAGATGCCCGTGAAGCTACAGACGTATTTTTCAAACAAGGACAAGGTGATGCTTTAATCAACTATGAAAATGAAATAGTCCTTGCACAAGACAAAGGGTTGAAGGTAAATTACATTATTCCTGATGTGAATATATCTATTGATAACCCCATTGCCATAGTTGATAAAAACGTCGATAAACATGGTAACAGAGAAGTAGTTGAGGCATTTGTTAAATACCTATTTACACCAGAAGCACAACAAGAATTTGCTAAAGTAGGATTTTGTCCTGTAGATGAAACAATCGCCAAAAGTCAAGAATTTGTTGATAAATATCCACCCGTCAAAACCTTGGGTACAGTTCGAGATTTAGGTGGTTGGGATACTGTTCAGAGAAAATTCTTTGATGATGGGGCATTATTTGACAAAATTCAAGCTAAAAAGCGGTAAGAGAACTCCACAAAAAGAAATACCCAATATCATTCTGTATCCCTTCTGGAAACTGCATGACAAGACAGGATCATTTATTTTGTGGCTTACTCTAATTAATCAGTGGTCAGTTGCTTCACGTAGTTATTTGCTGACATTTTTGAATTTTCAATTATGACTGTATCTTCTGCTGTAGACACTAAAAATAAACCTTCTATTTGGAAGGTATTTATAAAAAATCTCATTAATTTACCCTGGACTTGGCGAATTACAATTCTCTACTTGACTTTGATGTTATTTATGCCAATACTGGCCATGTTTCTGAAAGCGAGTACAGAACCACCAACAAAGTTTTGGGAAATTGCCACCAACGAGTTAGCATTAGCAACTTATAAAGTTACCTTTGTCACTTCACTATTTGCTGCGGCTGTTAATGGTGTATTTGGCACTTTAATAGCGTGGGTTTTAGTCCGCTACGATTTCCCCTTAAAACGGATTATTGATGCCACAGTCGATTTACCATTTGCGTTACCAACATCAGTTGCAGGTTTAACATTAGCAACAGTGTACAGCGATAATGGTTGGATAGGTTCTTTATTAGCACCTTTGGGAATTAGAGTATCATTTACCCACTTAGGAGTTGGCGTAGCAATGATATTTATTTCCTTACCTTTCGTGGTGAGAACTGTACAACCTGTACTGCAAGAAATGGAACAAGAAATTGAAGAAGCCGCTTGGAGTTTGGGCGCTTCCCAATGGCAAACCTTTACCAAGGTGATTTTACCACCTTTATTACCGACAATTTTAACAGGTGTAGCTTTGGGTTTTTCCCGTGCAGTAGGAGAGTATGGTTCAACAGTAATTATTGCTTCTAATACTCCATTTCAAGATTTAATTGCACCAGTATTAATTTTCCAAAGATTGGAACAATATGATTATTCAGGTGCAACAGTCATAGGAGTAGTTTTACTAAGTATTTCTCTGGTTTTGTTAATAGCAATTAATTTATTACAAGCTTGGGCTAGAAGATATGACAACAGATAAACCAAATGGTTCTAAAAAGCAGAGGTGTGTTCCTGGAGTTTTAATTGGTATCGCCGTTGGTTATTTATTTCTGGTGCAACATATTCCCGCCATTAATGTGTTTTACCAAGCCTTTAAAACAGGAGTTGGTCCATTTTTGGATAACTTGACAAGAACGGACTTTCTTCATGCAGCGTGGTTAACGCTATTATTAGCTGTGATTGCCATACCTTTAAATACCGTATTTGGTTTATGTGCAGCTTGGGCGATCACACGTCACAAATTCCCTGGTCGTGCTATAGTCCTCAGTATCATTGACCTACCCTTCTCTATCTCCCCAGTCGTCGTCGGTTTAATGATAGTTCTCCTCTATGGTAGACAGGGATGGTTTGGTCTTTGGTTACAATCCCATGATATTCAAATTATCTTTGCATTTCCGGGTATGGTCTTAGTTACAGCTTTTGTCAGTATGCCCTTTGTGGCTAGAGAAGTCATCCCTATCTTAGAAGAATTTGGCAAGGACCAAGAAGAAGCAGCAAGAACCCTTGGTGCAAATGATTGGCAAATCTTTTGGCGTGTTACTTTACCGAGTATCCGTTGGGGTTTACTCTACGGTTTAATCTTAACAAATGCCAGAGCAATGGGTGAATTTGGGGCAATTTCTGTAGTCTCTGGTAACATTGCTAGTCGTACCCAAAGTTTGCCCTTGTTTGTAGAAGATGCCTATAAACAATATGAAACAGAAGCTGCTTTTTCTGCGGCAGTATTGTTAGCATTTCTAGCTGTTATTACATTAGTTTTAAAGGAAATTTTAGAACGTAAAACCCACATTAAAGACGTTGAATAATTGGTGTTATTTTTCGGTTAAGAGGTACAGGGAAAATAAATCATTAACCTTTACCGAAACTTATTTATAACTCAAAGGTTATTAACTGAACAGTATTGGAATAATTGGTAATTAGACCTCTTGCAAAATTGTTTCTTTGGTGGTATGATCGAGAGTTTTAGATTTTATGTATTTTTGGTGTTCTTTGCGCTCGCTAATTCAAACATAACCGTGTAACTCTAACTTTTGACCAAAGCAAAGATAAACCCCTATTGTAACATAAAATTAATTATGCAAGAGGTCTATTGTAAATTCGTAATTAGTCAGGAGGTAGTTATGAGTAATGACAATAGCCTTACCCATCAACGAATTCGAGTTAGAATTACTAAAAATTATCATCAAGAACCTGTAATTTCCCGTCTTGTCTCAGAGTATGGTTTGACTGTGAATATCAAAGCCGCATTTTTGGGACAAGATACCATCAGTGACGGTTGGTTTAACCTAGAATTGCAAGGCACAGAAGCACAAATTCAAAATGGATTAGCATATTTTGAGCAATTAAAATTAGAAATCTGGGATGAAAGTAGAATAGGTAATTGGTGAGTTACAGCAGGACTCAGGACTCAGGAGTAAAACTCTCTTGCTGTCTAGGTTTCAATTTAGATTCTTTGCTGTATATAGTTTGCTATTAGCTTGAGAATAATTAAAACATCTGCTGTAAATATTTTTGATAGCCTAATTCTTCTAATTTGCTTTGTTTGTCCATCACCATATCGCATAAGCTTTGGCGGTATTCCTGGACTTTTTGCAGCAATTCTGGTTGGTGAGTAGCGAGAATCTGCACTGCTAAGAGTCCGGCATTTTTGGCGTTACCGATCGCTACGGTAGCTACTGGTATTCCCGCAGGCATTTGGACAATGGAATACAGAGAATCCACACCTTGTAAATTACGAGTAGCTACGGGAACACCAATCACAGGTAGTGGAGTTAAAGATGCTACCATACCAGGGAGATGGGCTGCACCACCAGCTCCAGCGATAATAACCTTAAGACCTCGTCGGTATGCTGTTTGGGCATATTCCACCATGCGTTCTGGGATACGATGGGCAGAGACGATCGCTACTTCGCATTCAATCCCAAATTCTTCACAAACTGTGATCGCATCTTTCATTATGGGCAAATCAGAATCACTGCCCATGATAATACCAACTTGAGGGCTCATAGAATTTTAGATTTTGGATTTTAGATTTTGGATTTTAGATTAATTGCCGATGTTTACAGCAATGAGAGCAGAAAGCCCACCAGTTAAACCCTGAAAGCCAAAAATATTTTAGGGTTTAACCTCCTTGTCAGGGTGTTTTCTGGTTGGCAAAATGGTAATTAATGAGGGTAACTGATGTTGCCTTGTGTCTATACTTTCCCGGCATATAAAAATTTGTGTAAAGCGATGGCCAATAGCTTGCAGCTATCAACTATACCATGATACTCTGGTTATTCAGAACCCAAATCAAAGCAATGTATGGTTGTCAAAAAAATTTAATTAATCGTGATGACAATTTGAAGGCTATTCTTGAGTTTATTTGTTCAGAGTCCCACAAGTTAACCAACTGTGGCATTGATTATGCAAGACAAATATACTTTAAGACAAGAAAGATTATCGGTAAATATGATTTAGAGGTAGAGTATAAAGCTAATAAACATTACCAAGCTTTGTATTCTCAAGCTACACAGCAAATTCTCAGAAGTGTTTTTGAGTCTTTCAAATCGTTTCAAGAATTAACAAAATTATATTTTCAATGTCAAATAGAAAACAAACCAAAAGTACCCACCTATAGAAAAAAAGTGGTTTGTCTTTAGTTAACTATCCCAAAGAAGCTTTGAGAATATTAGATGGATTCATTAGAGTTCCCTTGGAGAGTACGGTAAGTTGTTCTTCTGGAAGAATCCCACCCCTTAAAGGGGTAGGAGAAGTCAAAATCGTTGAAGATTAAGCTGTTTCTGCCTAAGGTAATGACCAAAGCAACACCAAATCCCATCCTATCAAACGTAGATATTATCAATGCAAGAGTACCCGGTTATCAAGATTTGCAGATGATTTGGGTCAATGAAAACGGCATCATTGAGCAAATTTTACCCATGGGTATCGTCTGCAAACGACTTTCACCAGCAGATTTACAAATTTTAGATGTCGCGGGTGATTGGATTTCTCTAGGTGGCGTTGATTTGCAAATTAACGGGGGACTAGGTTTAGCATTTCCTGACCTGATGGTAAAAGATACCCCCATGTTAGATGAAATATCCCAATTTTTGTGGCAAGCAGGTGTAGATGCTTACTTACCCACCTTAGTGACAACCTCTGTAGAAAATATCCAGCGAGCGATCACCGTCATCTCCAACTATACCCAAAACTCAGGCGCGAAAATTCTCGGAGTCCATCTCGAAGGACCATTTTTGAACTACGGTAAACGTGGCGCACATCCAGCAGAATACCTACTACCCTTGACCATGAATGAAGTCAAGCGGGTTTTAGGTGATTACGCCTCACTTGTCAAAATCATCACCTTAGCACCAGAATTGGATCCCACTGATGAAATTATTACTTATTTACGTTCCTTGGGCATCAGAGTTAGTTTAGGCCATTCCCAAGCCACAGCCGAACAAGCACAACTCGCCTTTGACGCAGGTGCAACAATGGTCACTCATGCCTTTAATGCCATGCCACCATTACATCACCGTGAACCAGGATTATTAGGTGCAGCCATGAACCATCCCGATGTGATGTGTAGTTTCATCGCTGATGGGCAGCACGTTGTCCCCATCATGTTAGAAATACTCCTTCGTGCTAGTAAAGGCTTATTTCTTGTCAGCGATGCCCTTGCACCTTTAGGATTACCAGATGGCGTGTATCCGTGGGATCATCGGCACATTGAAATTATTAACGGTACAGCCAGATTATTTGATGGCACCTTATCAGGAACAACTTTACCCCTATTAAGAGGAGTACAAAACTTAGTGAAATGGGGAATTTGTGATATAGAAAAAGCCATTTTCCTGGCTACAGATGCACCCAGAGAAGCAATAAATGTACCAAAACTTAGTCCCAATCAACCTGCTAGTTTATTACGTTGGTATTGGGATAAAAATACACGAGAACTGTCTTGGAAACGGATAATTGCTAATTAGGTCTTGCTGATAGCGTAGCTTGGCGTTAAGCCATATAAACTGAAAACCTTTATAAATCAAGAGTTCCAGGGGTTGGAAAGGTGAATAAGGTGCAAGGAATAAGCCTTGAAACCATCAAAAACTGATTTTATGCGGCACTGGCAATAGCATAGCGTGGCTTAAGCCATAGCCAATCACTTTCCCAGATTCAAGACTATTCTTACCTCCTTTTAATTCTCTCTCTTGACTCCTGACTCCTAGCCGTTATGAATCCCCCGGCTAGAAGCTGTGGGGAGTCGTCAATCCTTCTAATTCTTCATCACTCAACTCATACAACTGACGCAATTTTTCTAACTTATCTTTATCAGCTTGCCATAAACCACGTCCTGAAGCTTCCAACATTCTCCCCAAAATATTTCTAAACGCTTCAGGATTTGCTTTGCGTAATTTTTCCGCCATTTCTGGATCTAAAGCATAAGTATCTGCGGCTTGATCATAAACCCAATGATCTCGAAAATCAGCAGTACCACCCCAACCTATTAACGCCGTCATGCGTTGGGAAATTTCAAAAGCACCACCATAACCTTGATTAGCCATTGCATCAGCCCATTTGGGGTTTAACAACTTAGTCCTGTATTCCATCCGCAATAAATCATCTAAATTTCTAGGTGTGGTATCTTTAGAAAAACTTTCCACCAAACTAGCTTTCACCTTTTTTCCGCTTTGCTGTTCTGCGGCTTTTTTCAATCCCCCAGTATTGGCATAATATTCCTGAATATCGGTTAAACCATATTCTACCGAATCTATTTCTTGAACAATGTGATCGCTCGTTTTTAATAATGTTTGCAAAACTTCGGGTCTTGCTTGTCCCTTGTCCTGTCTTCCATAACTGAAAACATTACGACTTTCCCAAATCTTCCCTAACTCATCCCCAGAATCCCAGTTACCATCCACAACTCTATCATTCACCAAAGAACCAAAATCACCAGATGGGTTAGAAAACAATCTCGCTGAAGAATTCTCCACACCTTGCGCTTTTAAAACCAAAGCGTGTTTCCTAATAAAATTCATTTCCTCCGGTTCATCAGCATCAGCAGCACGTTGAAATAAATCATCCAATAACTCAACAACATTTACAAAACTATCACGGAAAATACCCGATAGATTTCCTAACACATCAATTCTAGGATGTCCAACTTGTTTCAGAGGTTTCAAATCATATCTTACTATTCTTCCCGTTCCCTCCTTCACAGGTTCAGCACCAACCAATTCCAAAAGAATACCAAGAGATTCACCCTTAGTTTTAATAGCATCCAAACCCCATAACAAAACGGCCACAGTTTCAGGATATTTCTTATTTTCCTCTAAATGCTGAGAAATAATTTTCTGAGCAACTTCCCTACCCTTTTCAAAAGCAGCAGGAGAAGGCATTCTATAAGGATCTAAAGCATGAATATTCCTCCCTGTTGGTAGCACACCCGCACCATCCCTTAACAAATCACCACCAGGTGCAGGAGGAATATATTCACCATTTAAACCCCGCAAAAGATTCGTCAACTCATCAGTAGATTGATTTAAAAAACCTGTAATTACTCTTTCTGCTTCCTCTCTTTCTTTGTGTCTTTGTGGTTCATTCTCTTTCCCAAAAAAAGCATCCAAATAACCAGCTAACTCCTCCTGATTTGGTGCTTCACCCAAAACGTGCAAACCAGAAGAAAATAGTCGATTTTCTAACACCTGTAAATACTGATACAACTTCGCCAAATAATGCTCGAAAGCATGACTACTAAACATTCTGACATTTTCCGGTGTAAAAGGAATACCCACCCTTTTTGCATCATCAAAAGGACAATCAACATCCAAACCAGTATCAACAATTTTCTTACAAATTCCTTCCTTCAGCACATAATTTTTTTCCGTATCTTCCCGATACTCAGAAATTAAATCACGTAAGTTCACCAACTCCTTATATAAACCAGCGCGTCCATAGGGAGGAACATTGTGAGAAATTAATACTCCATAACCACGACGTTTAGCTAAAATTGATTCAGAAGGATTATTAGCAGCATAGATATACAGATTTGGCAGATTTCCTAACAAAATATCCGACCAAGAATAACCCGTATTTCCTAAAGGTGAACCTGGCAACCACTCCACAGTTCCGTGCATTCCAAAATGAATTACAGCATCAGCTTGAAAATCATTTTGCAACCATTTATAAAAAGCTGCATATTGAGGATGGGGAGTTAAATCTCGCTCAAATATTAACCGCATTGGATCACCTTGAATACCCAAAGGTGGCTGTACACCTATCCACACATTTCCTAACTGCACACCACCAATATTAAACTCATCACCATAAGTTTTAATGCCGCTACCCGTGAGATATTTCCATTGTTTTTCAATCCGGGATGTTTGCAGATATCCTAACCATTTTTCTAAAGTTCTTGCATTAACTGTTGTGAGATTTTCTATGTCATGTTCTAGCTGTTCAAGCACAGGATTAATTTCATCTGCTTCTTTAACTCGACGAATTAAATCTTCTCCATCCTCAGGAATTTCACCAACTTTATAACCTTGTTCTTTAAGTGCATGAAGTAATTTAATCAAACTGCGAGGAACATTTAATAATGCAGCAGTTCCTACCGCACCATAAGCAGGAGGAAACCCATATATAATAATAGCAATCTTCCGATTTTTTGCTGGTGTTTTTCGCAGTTGAACCCAGTTTTTCACTCTATTAATTAAACGCTGTACTCTTTCAGGAACTAAATAAATATTTTCTCCGACTAAACCACCTAAAGGAATAGTATCAATTGCTCCATCTAATTCAGGAAGCGCATATAAAACTACACTTTGCAAACCACCGATTCCTTGGTGAGTCCATGAATAAATATCTTGAATTAATAGAGGTGCAGCAACAATATAAGGTATATTTTTAGCTGTAAGAATGCGTTGACCAACTTCTATTTGTCTACCTGCTTCCATTGAACCAGCAGGTCCACCAACCAGGGGAAAACCAATAGTAGAAATTAAGGCATCAACCTTTACTGCTTCGGCTGAAAGTGAAGGAGTCTCTATATTTCCTTGTTGTCTTTGTTGGCTTTCATATTCAGTTGTTATCCAGTCGCGCACCGCAACATGACCTTCAACACCATTAATAAAAATGGGTAAAGGTATTAAACCTGCTGCTTCAAATTTTCTAATTAGTTGGGGAATATAGTTTTGTTTAGTAATGACGTGCTTACGATAAAGTAAAATACCGACGATGGGGGACTGGTTACTGGGGAGTGCGGACTGGGGAGAAATAGCTTCTGCCTCATGCCTTCCACTTCTTTTTTGATACCATTCTAAATATGCTTTTGGTGATGTGAAAAAACCTTGATATTCAGGATGTAGTAATCCCATATTTGGAGTTTCAATGGGTGCGGGTATATCACCAATTTTCAAATCTAAATATTTTTCTGCCAGTATCCAAAATAACGCGGCTACGTTTTCTGTTCCTCCTGCATTCCAGTAACCGTAAATAATTAACCAGTTGCGTAAATCTTGAACTTTTTGTACTGGTACAAGTTTTAATAACTTTGGTCCAATTTTTAAGAAACTTATATAACCAGCAAGTTTATCTTCTTCCTTACCATTACTGAACTTGTCAAGGATAATTTTAAGAGGTTTTGGCATTCCTTTGGGTTTATCACCGATGGAAAACGCTCCTATTTTCGTCAAACTCATTAATTCTAGTGCTGACTCAAAAATCAGCCGGATGGGTATATTGGCGATGTGTTCACGCAACCATAAAACTTGGTCATAATCAAAGATTAAGCTGCCAAAAAACACATCTGCACTTTGGAGTGCGGCTTGTACTTCGTCAGGGTTAGTGGTAATGTTGCGATCACTAAACACCCGAATATCCAACTCTGGACAGCGAGAACTAGCTAAAAAAGCCGCTTTTCGGTACAAGTCAGCATTAAATGATTCAAAGCCAGCAATCAAGACAATTCCTTTCATGGACTTCCGCTACAAAATAATTCTTTACTCTGATCTTAAACATTGTTGCGGTTTCATGGTGGAATATCTACCTATTGCTATAACCGAAAAAATCTTAGATGCAAATTCCCATAAATTGCAAATCAGCACTAATATACAATAGGAAACATCACCATATAGGCAAAATCGGCATTTTTTCACTATTTGGAAAGTAAGTTGAGGATACCAAGATGAAATTTGGCATTGATATGGGTCATAATTGCCCCCCAGACAGCGGAGCAAAAGGCATTAAATTTGAAGATAATTTAACTGTAGAGGTAAGTACTAAAGTTATAGCTAAGTTAAAAAGTTTAGGCCATGAAGCAATATCCTGTAAGCCAGATAGAGCCGGTTCAGTCAGTCAATCACTTGGTAGACGTTGTAATATAGCTAATAGGAACAAAGTTGATATTTTCGTTTCTATTCATTTTAATGCCTTTAATGGACAAGCTAATGGCACAGAAGTATTTGCCCAAAGTGATGCTGGTAGAAAAATTGCCCAGCCTGTATTAAATGAAATTCTTAAGTTAGGATTTTTTAATCGCGGTGTCAAGAATGGCTCCCACTTATACGTGATTAGGAATACAAATATGCCTGGTATTCTCATAGAATGTTGCTTTATTGATTCAGCCAAAGATATGCAACTATATGATGGCGAAGCAATGGCTAGTGCAATAGTCACAGGATTAACAGGTAAAGTAGCATCTGCACCTGTAAACGCAGTTAAAGATGAAGAGCAGAATACAGACACTAGTATTTTGAGATTGCAAAAGGCCTTAAATCAACTCAACATCACCGATAAAAATGGTAAGCCTTTGGATGAAGATAACTTTATAGGCCCAGCAACAACCTCCGCTGTTGAAAAATTTCAAAAAATGGCAGGGATCATCCCATCAGGAATGGCAAATAGCACAACATGGAATGCAATCAATCAAATCCTATCAAAACGATTAGTGCAAGGAAATCAAACCAGTGGACCAATAATTAGATACTTGCAATATCGTGTCGGTGCTGATCCAGATGGTATCTATGGGCTAAACACAGAAGCGGCAATTAAACAATTTCAACAACAAAATGGTTTAACCGCTGATGGAATTGTTAGTGCTCCGACTTGGCAAAAATTAATAGGTTAGTTTGAGAATGGGATGCGGGGTTTAGGGAGACAAATCAAGTCACCATTCAAAAACTTCTCCACCCTACACCCCTATTTCTTCAGGGAGTACATAAACCAAAAAAGGTCAATCTATAAGTCAGTGAAGGGAAAAAACCCCAAGTTAATCTGACACTTTAGGAGTATGACCATGAAATTACGTTACTTTACCGGCTCTTTCTTAAGAGCTACTGCCCTACTAACCACCACATTACCAACCTTCGCAGGTCCATTTGAAATCAAGCCTACGGGTGTTTTCTCTCCAGCAGTTGTTACCCCTGGAAAAGCTATAGGAAATGGAACACCCAGCACATCTACTCTTAGCAATCCAGTTAGTAACAGTGAAGTTCAAGGTTTAGGAGGTCATCAATCTTGGGTTAATCCTAATACTCTTGCTAAAGACCCCCGTGCTTTATGTAGTGATGTTGGTTTAGGTAATAACATTCGCAACAGTTCCACCAAAATTGCCTTAGCAAGCTCTACCAGCAATCGTTCTAGTTCTTCCAGCAGTCATAATGATGGTGGTGGTGGTGTTAGTTTATTAGGTATAGGTGTTAGTGGTAGTAGATCTAGTCAAGGTAGTAAAAATCAAAGTCAATCTCATGAAGATCGCAACAACGGCACAGAAGAAAATAGTAGTAGTTATTCAACAGTAGCTCAAGGTAAAAATTGTTATGCTTTCGTTAATTCTGCTGCTGCTAGAGATATGAACTACCAAGATAATCTTACCAAACGTTATGAAATTAAAACTCGTCGTCGGGGACAGCAGGTAAATCAACTACTAGAGGATAAATAAGGGAATTGATAATTATTAATTGGTCATGGGTGATTGGTAAAATTTCTCCTCCATCACCTTATTTATTTTGAGGAAAAATAAACAATGAAAAACTTAATAGGAGGTATAATAGACCTATTGCAAAATTGTTTCTGTGGTATGATAAAGAGTTTTAGATTTTATGTATTTTTGGTATTCTTTGCGCTCCCTAATTCAAACATAACCGTGTAACTCTAACTTTTGGCTAAAACAAAGACAATCCCCGACTATAACATAAAATTAATTCTGCAAGAGGTCTAATAATTTCCATCAGTACCATCTTATGTCTATCCATAACATCTCTTACAAACGCCCAAACACCATCTCGCTCAATTCGTGACTCGGAAATTCTCGCATATCTGCTAGATAATCCCCAGAATAATTCATCAGTGCGAGTGCCTTGTGTATCTCATCAAACACAGGAAACAAATAGAATAAGACGCATCATCAGAGATAAGTAGGTGGGCAGAAAAATTTACAACTATCTCATGGCGAATGCAGCAAAGGGGAATCAGACAATCCCAAGGGTTTCAAGTAATTTATATTTTGTTACATAGTTATGTTTATTTGTGTCTACCTACTTAGTTTACTGCAAACTGATACCAACACCGTCACCATTGAAATTGAAGGAAATTGTCGCGGTGTCAGAATTATTACCCCAGAAGCCCCAATGTTCTTTCATACCTCTGATCTTAATGATCAATGGCTAATTCGTGAAGGTTCAGGTTGGAACTGGTTGCAAAATCATTAAACCTTAGTTGATTTCTTGCAGTGCATAAACTCAAAACCTCAAACCTATTGACTAAGTGAAGGGTTAAAACCTCAAAAATCAACTTACATCATAGGAAACCAATTATGAAAACTCAAATACTTTTAAGTCTAGTTTGTTATCTATCTTTATTAGGTTCTCTCTCATTACCAGCTAAATCCCAAGAAGTTCTTACTCCACCCCCAGCAGTCAGTCAAGAAATTACAATTCCCCAGGATACAGCAATTGTTATCTCTTTTCCTGCACCTGTCACTGTACATATAGGATAAAAAAACGATTATCCTCTCACAGTTCCTTTATGTAGTGCAATTCAAGATACTCAAGGTAATGTAATTGCCCCAGAAAATACACCTGTGACTATTGTGTTGAAACCTCCTGGAGGATCTGCTGAAATTGTAGCACAATCCTTAGTTATTAATGGGAAAATTGTTATCATTAAAGCATCAATTCAAATTATTCCTGGTACTACTATTACCCAGAAGCGAGCTAATGATAAAGCAGTGGAAATGCTTCTATTTGGGGAAGAAGTGGTGGTAGTACCTTGGGCTTTTTAAATCAAGGTCATCCTGATAAATTTGACTAATGAGCAATGTTAGAAAGTGCGGTAGGATTGGTTTCTGGTTTACGTTCTGCTGAAAATACCCGTGTTGTGCAGATTCCTCAGAGCAGTGTTTATATGTTATCTTTGGATGCTCCTATTAGCTTATCTTTGCGCTAATTAAGTTGATAACATTTGCGCTAATTAAGTTGATAACATTTGCGCTAATTAAGTTGATAATAATAGGGAATTAGGGATTGTTACAGGCTCATAATTTCAAGGGATAACTATACGCAGACGATCAGCTACGCTAAAGCGCTCCAAATATCCCAAACGCATCAGTCTTAAAACTAACTTATGCAATATTCTCAATCTTAGATTTAATTAATTCCAATGTAGGATTCGAAGGTTCTAGATGTTGCTATTTGCCAGAATAAGTATAACATTTCTCTTCATCTCCATACCATGCTGTCAGGCTTGGTAAAGGCATTTGCTTGCCAAAAAAATGGATTATTTCTTGTTTCCAGTTAACACTAGAAGATAAATCAGAAAAAAGCTGATTGCTTTGTTTAGCGAGGATGTTGATCTGTTTTTAATTTTTAATTTCCCGAAGGATTTGACTACCTGAGTATACTATAATTTACCATTAATTTAACGTTAATTTAACGCTGCGTTAAGATGTTACACAGAGTAGGGGTAAGTCATAGGCATTGCTTAATCCCCCATTCTCTCTCTAAATATTAATACTATTAGGAATCTGCGTAGGTTGTAGGACCACCAAATGTAAATTATATCTAGTCTCTGCTTGAAGATAACGTTCTTGTAGTGGTTGCCATTCCTGCCATAATTGATAACGATTTGCAGCTAATAGGGTCGTTAAACCACGCAATTGAGTATCGAGTTCTGATTTGAAGATATTCTCTAACCACTCATGTAAAACCATATTATCTTGAATCATACCCAGTATTTCTTGGATACTTTTGACATCATTAACATGTGCGACAAAAGATTCACCATATAATTCAGTGAATAACTCCATTTGGTAGCGGAGACCTTTGGCTTGTTTCCGCAAACTATGCAGGGTTTCACCTTGAATTTTGAGATTTTCTTCTAATTGATTTGGTGTCCATTTTTTTTGCAATAACATTTCTGATTCAGCAGTTTCAGTACCAATGAGCCATCCTGGATGTAAGCAGAACTGACTAACTTCTGGTGAGAGTAAATCTGGTAATACGTGCTGAATTGGTACGTATGAAAAACTTTGATAACTGGGATTTTTCAACCAATCTTGACATTCATTTTTAAAACATTTGTAATCTTCCTCTTTAAATGTTTTTTGAATATGAGAAACTGCAATTTCTCGTTGTTTATCCAATGCTATAAAAGCTGTTTTTAGAGATGCTTGTTCTTTTCCTACTAAATGTGGTTTGTAATTCTTTTCCAGAATTTCTTTAAGTACATCTAAATCTCTGAGTCTACCTAAGATCTTAGACAGCTTACCGATATTTTTATCACTCGCTGATTTTGGTAAATTTAAATATCTGTTAAATCTACTGACAGCAGTTCTTAAACGACGCATTCCTACCCGCATTTGGTGTAGTGCTTCTGGATCTTCATCTTTTTTAACCGATTTTTCCCACTTTACGGTTTTATTAAAGTGTTTTTCAACGGCTTGGTATCCACAGTCTCCTAGAGTGGTGAGTGTCATTTCTGTAGCGGTTTTCATAATTAATAAGAATTAACTATTTATCGGATTTTTGCATCATACCATTAGTAAAAAATTCAGCTTTGTGCTTTTATAGTTTTTTAAACAAAGATTGATCAAGAAATCCGGTTTTGTTTCTTAAATTACTTGTATAGGTAAACAAGAGGTTAGAACTTGTTTAAGTAAGTCATCAAGAAAAAACAGAAGGTATGTAACAAAAAGTCAAATCACTAAGACCCTCTTCCCTATTGCCTTTTGCCCTTCGGGTTCTCCAGTCGCATCCTGCGGGAAGGCGAAGCGCCTACATGGGGGAAAACACTCCACTTGCTTTATGCCGGGAAACCCGTCCACCGCAGTGACTCCCCAAGACCACGCTGGTTCACCTCTTGCCTTTTGGCTGTCATAACGACAATTTTTAACGCCAACCTACTTATCAGTAAGTAAGTTTCATCTGTCAGCAATCAGCAGTCAGCTTTTTCACGCTAACGCCAAAAATACCTGTTTGATAACAATACCGTCGCTAAAATACGAGGCTGAGTTGATGATGCTTTAACCATTAACTCCCATTTCTCTGAGGCTTGGCAAAAACAATCAGTCTTAAAAATTCCTTCCAGGTTTCCTACAAGTGTTTTTTAACGTATCAACTGCAGTATAAGGGTTTGAGATTCCAAGCTACCTTTTAAGCGAAACGCTTATGTGTGTTGAATTTTGCCGATTTCGCCAAAATGTTTGTAGCCTTTTATTTTGGCTAAGGTATTGTGATAATTAACCAATTTCTCAAATGTTCTGACTCCTGACCCCTGAAGTCTTACATCAGTAATTAGCCGGACATGATATTATTTATTGCTGTTGATACTTGATACTTTTACAAAAGTATGAATTCTTTACTCAAGAGACAAGCAGAAAATATAGAAACTACAGATGTTCTGACTCCTGACCCCTGAAGTCTTACATCAGTAATTAGCCGGACGTGATATTATTTATTGCTGTTGATACTTGATATTTTTACAAAAAAATGCATTCTTTACTCAAGAGACAAGCACAAAATATAGGAACTACAGATTAATGGAAATAGCCTGTACTGGACAGGTGGGAATACACTGTTCACAAACGATGCAACGCGATCGCGTGAAGGTTAGTTGATAGTTATCCTGGTTGAGAGAAAGGGCTTCAGTTGGACAAACTCCAGTACACAAGCCACAATCAACACATACATCTTTATCAATGAGAATTTCACCTAAATTATGGGAGACGCTGATATGTTGTGATCGCATCCATTCAATAGCTGCATCTAGCTGATCAATATCTCCCAATAGTTCCACCACCAGTTTACCAATTTGATTAGGAGCAACTTGGGCGCGAATAATATTAGCAGCCACATTGAAATCTTTTGCTAGTCGGTAAGTGACAGGCATTTGAATCGCACGTTTAGGGAAAGTCAGGGTAATTCTTTTTTTCATGGATAAAAAACTGGGTTTTGGTAAACTAGATATGAAAGTGCTTAATAAGTTTTAATAAATTAATTATGACCACAGATAGACCTGTGAATACTCCGACAAAGTCAGAATCCAACCTTGGGGGGCGTGTTAGAAACCTCCTAATTATCATTGTAGCGATCGCTCTGAGTGTGGCACTATTTTTAGGACTGCGAACCCAGACCAATTCAGTTTCTCTTACCCAACTAGATCAAGTATCCACACCCTTAGAATTAGCAGTCAGCAATAATAAGCCCAGTCTAGTAGAATTCTATGCCGATTGGTGTACCGTCTGCCAAAAAATGGCTCCCGATATGGCTCAACTCCAACAACAATATGCAGACAAGCTAAATTTTGTCATGTTGAACGTCGATAATAACAAATGGCTACCGGAAATGCTCAAATATCGAGTAGATGGCATTCCCCATTTTGTGTTTTTAGGCAAGGAAGGAGAAGCAATAGCCGAATCCCTTGGTGATATACCCCGTTCCGTCATGGCCAGCAATTTAGAAGCCTTAGTAACAGGTTCTACCCTGCCTTATGCTTATGCTAAAGCCAGCAGCCAGGTTTCCAAATTCTCAGATCCAGTATCCACCAATGGAAATCGAGATGACCCTCGTAGTCATAGTAGGCAAGTGGTCAATTAATTTAATGATAGGTGATTGGTGATTCCATCCAAAATCCAAAATCCAAAAGGGTATTACCGTAAGGATTCAGGTCTAAGCTAGAGGGATTAAAGAAGGTGTCTGCAAAGCAGAGTTAACCATCCCTTTGATAGGTTAGTCAAATTGATAGGTTAGTCAAAAAACTCAATTAGAGAAAGTGCTTGAGGGCGACAAGTTCGTATAACCGTCAATAAATTGCAGGTTTCCCTCCGGCTTTATCAATGAATGAATGAATGAATGAATGAATGGAAAATTCAACTTTTGGTTGAAACTAGGATGCTCAAATTAAGAATTCATCAAGGTTTTGGGTTTGTTGGAACAAAGCGTAGTTTTTAAAACCTTCATCTATCAGGTCGATGAATTGTGTGCCAATTG
>CAKZGI010000308.1 GCA_936914905.1 uncultured Trichormus sp.
AATGGAATTACACCCCTTAACCAGAGTTACAGGTTATTTAATCCACTATCCTTAGGTTATTTTTATGGAAAACCTGGTTCAAAATCATTAGACCTCTTGCAGAATTAATTTTATGTTATAATTAGAGCTTGTTTTTGTTTTAGCCAAAAGTTAGAATTACACAGTTATTTTTGAATTAGCGAGCGTAAAGAACACCAAAAATACATAAAATCTAAAACTCTCTATCATACCACAGAAACGATTTTTCAAGAGGTATAATGTAGTTTTTACCCTCCTTTCATGACTTCACCTCCGTAGTAACCGATTGTGACAGTTAAGGGTGCGGAATGTGGGTTTGAAAGTTTAATGAAATGAAAAGCCTTATTAATTAAATAAATTAAACAAGACTTCTTTGTTCGAGATTTATCTGTAATTGAACATTTATGTTCTATTTTTTTCATCATCCTGATTTTGTATTCCTTGTGCAGCTTGGGTAACTATTTCAATTGTTAAATTCAATGCCTGTGAGATTTGTTCAACTGTTAAATTCAATGCTAACAACCTAGGTAGAGATTCTAATTTTGCTTCCAAGCTGCCTTCTTCTCTTGCTTCCTGATAAACCTTTGTTTGGTTCGAATCACTTAGACTAAACATAGCTTCAATCTCCTTTCTACTGATCCTGGGGAATTGATAAACCAAGATTGTTTCTACTAATTCTAATAACTGCTGCTGTTGTTCATTGCTGATTTCCTGCTGAGTTATGTTGATTAGCTCTTTAGCGGTGATAATTGCCTTGTCTTCATCTTCGATGATTAATTTTATAGTAGCAATACCAATAGGCAAAGATGCACTTTCACCTAATTCATTCAGATAAATTCGGCTGACACGCTGACTGGTAAAAATTCGCTGTAATCTTTATGTAATCTTTATTATCTACTGTATCTAAACTGCGACTCGGATATATCACAACCCGCCTCCAAGGGTTTTGAGGTTGATATTGCGGTAAGCATAAAGATATTTCCGAAAATAGACAGAAATAGATTTCTGCATCGCTTTGAAACTGCACTTCCACAAAATAAATTGGGTTTTGTTCATCTTGCTATAGGCAGGAAAACCCCATCTATACGGAATATAGTTTGTTTAACTTCGATAGAGAAGAACTTATGGTCCGTTGCTATTTAGGGTTGGTTGCCAATTAATTCAAAAAATATCCTGGGAAACTCTTGAAAAACGTGATAAAGTACTGTGTCAATTTTCACAGTCGATAAATTGCTGAAATCGGCCCTGTGAATAGATTACTTCGTCAGTGTTGTACACAATTTAAATGGTCACATCTTGTACCTGATAAATCTCGATTGTAGGGCAATATCCATATCTTTCCTGTTCCCTATTCCCTATTCACTCATTTTGACGGCAAATACGACTTAGAGATTACGGTTCACCCCAATTCGTGAACGTATTAATTCTCATACATTAGTCAGAGTGGCAACTGTTCAATCCATGAACCAACTAAAAACAAAGTTTAAAATTCACCCTCCTACCAAAGGTTCGGGAAACCACCCTTCATGGACTGGCTACACAAGTTCAGTATATATATCAGCGTAATTTGTGGTTTCAACCCCAGACAAACTAAACCATGCTGGACTGACTGGTTGTTTCAGTCAGTTAGTTCAAGATGTAGTCCATTATAATCCCATTCATTTGTAGTTATACGGAGCCAGCACTTAAAATGGCAAAAGTAGTAGGAATTGACTTAGGTACGACTAACTCCTGCGTAGCAGTGATGGAAGGTGGTAAACCAACTGTAATTGCTAACACCGAAGGTTTTCGGACAACGCCATCAGTGGTGGCATTTGCTAAAAATGGCGATAATTTAGTTGGTCAAATCGCTAAACGCCAAGCGGTAATGAACCCCGAAAACACCTTTTACTCGGTTAAACGGTTTATCGGTCGTCGCTTCGATGAAGTTACCAAAGAAACGACTGAAGTCTCTTATAAAGTTCTCAGCAGTGGTGGTAACGTCAAGGTAGACTCACCCGGTGCTGGTAAGCAGTTTTCTCCAGAAGAAATTTCTGCCAAAGTTCTCCGCAAATTGGTAGAAGATGCTAGTAAATATCTTGGTGAAACCGTTACCCAAGCAGTAATTACTGTTCCTGCCTACTTCAACGACTCCCAACGCCAGGCCACAAAAGATGCTGGTAAAATTGCCGGGATTGAAGTTTTGCGGATTATCAACGAACCAACAGCAGCTTCTCTAGCTTATGGTTTTGATAAAAAGAGTAACGAAACCATTCTCGTATTTGACCTTGGTGGCGGTACATTCGATGTATCGGTACTAGAAGTAGGTGATGGTGTATTTGAAGTATTGGCTACATCTGGTGATACCCACCTTGGTGGTGACGACTTCGATAAAAAAATTGTTGACTTCTTAGCAGAACAATTCAAAAAAGCAGAAGGTATTGACCTACGTAAAGATAAACAAGCTTTACAACGTCTGACTGAAGCCGCAGAAAAAGCCAAAATTGAGCTTTCTAGCGTTACCCAAGCAGAAATAAATCTACCATTTATCACTGCTACCCAGGATGGTCCAAAACACCTGGACACGACTTTAACTCGTGCCACATTTGAAGAACTTTGTTCAGACTTAATTGACCGTTGCCGCATTCCTGTAGAAAATGCTCTCACAGATGCCAAGTTAAATAAGAGTAATATTGATGAAGTCGTGTTAGTTGGTGGTTCTACTCGTATTCCCGCAGTGCAGGAAGTAGTGAAGCGGTTACTGGGTAAAGAACCCAACCAAACTGTTAACCCTGATGAAGTTGTGGCAGTTGGTGCAGCTATTCAAGCAGGTGTTCTGGCTGGTGATGTTACAGGTATCTTGTTGTTAGACGTATCACCACTATCCTTGGGTGTAGAAACCTTAGGTGGTGTGATGACCAAGATTATTCCTCGTAACACCACTATTCCTACCAAAAAATCAGAAGTTTTCTCCACTGCTGTTGATGGTCAAACTAACGTAGAAATTCACGTCCTCCAAGGGGAACGTGAATTTGCTAACGATAACAAGAGTTTGGGAACTTTCCGCTTAGATGGTATTCCTCCCGCACCTCGTGGTGTTCCCCAAATTGAAGTGACTTTTGATATTGATGCTAATGGTATCCTCAACGTCACCGCTAAGGACAAAGGAACTGGAAAAGAACAGTCTATCAGCATTACTGGCGCTTCCACCTTGGATAAAAATGATGTTGACCGGATGGTACGGGAAGCTGAACAAAACGCCAATTCTGACAAAGAAAAACGGGAAAAAATTGAACGTAAAAACCAAGCTGACTCTTTAGCATACCAAGCGGAAAAGCAGCTGCAAGAATTAGGTGATAAGGTTCCGGAAGCTGATAAAACCAAAGTTGAAGGTTTGGTTAAAGAACTGCGGGACGCGGTTGCAAAAGATGATGATGAGCAAATCAAGAAACTGACACCTGAGTTGCAACAAGCTTTATTTACAGTAGGTAGTAATATTTATCAACAGGCTGGTAGTACTGCTCCTGGTGCTGAACCTCAAGATAGTGGTGCTACTCCTCCTTCTGGTGGTGGTGATGATGTGATTGATGCTGATTTTACTGAAAGCAAATAATTCAATTTTTCAGCACTTTTTATAGAAAAATAGACTGAATTCCCTGAAGTCAAACCCTAAAAGCCTAAAAAGTTTTTAGGGTTTTTTGTATTTAATGACACCAAATATATTTTAACAAAGCTGTATATTCTGATAATATGATTATCCTCAATATTTTCTGATAACTAATTCTTTCCCTGTTGCAGCAATACCCCTAATAAACTGCTTTTGACCAATTAGAAATAACACCATCACAGGAACTGTGGTAATTGTTACCGCTGCCATCATCAATGGCCAATTGTTGGAATTGTTCTCGAAACTCTGATAAAGTCCAGTTGTAAGGTTCTTAACTCCGGTCTAATCGTTCCATTCACCGATAAAGGTGAACAAAAACAGTGTAACCAAAGCCGGACGTGCTAAAGGTAACATGATCTGCTATAAAACCTGTAATCTGTTCGCTCCATCAATTGCTGCGGCTTCCTAGAATTATATGGGAATTGTCTGGAAATATTGACGTAACAAAAAATGCCAAAGCCATTTACCTCACTGGGTAGAATTAGCGCCGAATAGGTGTTTATCATGTGTCCCCATTTCAGTACCAAAAAGATGGGAATCACCAATAACTGAACAGGAATGACTAAAGTTGCCAATACAACTACAAGTTGCCAATACAACTAGTAGCAGTGCTTGTCTACCACGAAATTTCAGCCTAGCGAGGGCGTAACCAGCTAAAGCAGATGTCATAATTTGAGAAGCTGTAACTGCGATCGCGACCAAGGTAGAATTAGCAAACGCCAGTAAAAACTTCCCCCTTTCCCAAGCTTCGCGGTAATTAGCTAAGGTCGAGTTATTTTGTCCCATAACTCCTGGTGTTGTACCTGTGGGAGCAAAGGAGGTGAGAAAAACCATTATCAAAGGCAGTAAAACGATGAATGCTCCTAGTAATAACAGTACCAGGCTCCAAAAATTCGCGTTTTTCCAATTCCAGGTTCGTTAAATTCGCGTTTTTCCAATTCCAGGTTCGTTTGGAGATGGGTTATTTCTCCAAAAGCATTGGTTTTTCTTAGTCGGACTATAGATAACAAGGAATAGGGAACGGGAACCAAGAAGGATCTGTTTATTTCATTTGTAGCGTGTAGTTTCCCCCTAAAGGGTCGCTCCTTGGTAAAAACTAATCTAATTAGCATAATTTCTTGTTAAGTTAAATTAAACCACAGTGATTATTACCCTAAATTGACAGGGTGAATTGAATTTCAGTATCAAATAAATCCAGGGTATGGAGTAAACATAATTATGCAGCAACTTTTTGAAGAAATTGAAAAAATTGATTTCCAAAGTGAAAAATACACAGACGCATATAGCCGTATTAATGCGATTGTGATTGAAGGAGAACAAGAAGCCCATGAGAATTACATCACATTGGCTAAACTGCTGCCAGAAAGCAAAGAAGAACTGATGCGGCTGTCAAAAATGGAAAGCCGCCACAAAAAAGGATTTGAGGCTTGTGGACGCAATTTACAAGTCACTCCCGATATGCAATTTGCTAAGGAGTTCTTCTCTGGACTACACCAAAACTTCCAAACTGCGGCCGCAGCAGGCAACGTTGTTACTTGCTTGCTGATTCAATCTTTAATTATTGAATGTTTTGCGATTGCAGCTTATAACATTTATATTCCCGTTGCTGATGAGTTTGCCCGCAAAATTACAGAAGGCGTAGTTAAAGAAGAATACAGTCATCTAAACTTTGGCGAAGTTTGGCTAAAAGAACACTTTGCAGAATCCAAAGCAGAACTTGATGATGCAAACCGCCAAAACCTTCCTATTGTCTGGCAAATGCTGAACCAAGTAGCTGATGATGCTCGCGTCTTGGCAATGGAAAAAGAAGCTTTAGTAGAAGACTTTATGATTCAATACGGTGAAGCATTAAGTAATATTGGCTTTACAACTCGTGATATCATGCGTCTTTCAGCATACGGACTGGCAACCGTCTAAGGAGCACGGAGCACGGAGCACGGAGCAGGGGGAAAAGTCCATTTTTTCTTGTTCTCTTCTGAACTCCTAATAGCGGAGCGTGGCGTAAGCCATACTCCTGAACTCCTGGTAGCGTGGGGTATAACTCTTAGGTCGTCACACAAGCTATAGCCATACTTCTACCTTTTGCCTCAAATTACAAATAACAAATGATTGTGACACTTGATGTAGTATTTTTAAGAATTAGAGATTATTTTCTATCCCTAGTTGGCATAATTTAGTATTTTTGGCTATTCCCAGAGCAGTCTATTAGCACAGATTGTTAATCAAAAATCTAAAATCCAAAATTTGTATTGCTTATTAATTCCACGCTTTTCATAGCACACGCCTAATATATCACTAATGTTTGGTCTAATTGGACATCTGACTAGTTTAGAACACGCTCAATCCGTAGCTCAAGAATTGGGATATCCAGAATATGCTGATCAAGGGCTAGATTTTTGGTGTAGCGCCCCTCCGCAGATTGTTGATCACATCACTGTCACCAGCATCACAGGTCAAAAAATAGAAGGTCGGTATGTAGAATCTTGCTTTTTGCCGGAAATGCTGGCCAATCGGCGGATCAAAGCTGCCACCCGTAAAATCCTCAACGCTATGGCTCATGCTCAAAAGCATGGCATTGATATTACAGCTTTAGGTGGGTTTTCCTCAATTATTTTTGAGAACTTTAATTTAGAACAGTTTAGCCAAGTCCGTAATGTCACATTAGAGTTTAAACGCTTCACTACAGGTAACACTCATACAGCCTATATTATCTGTCGCCAGGTAGAAGAAGCTTCTAAACAACTAGGGATAGAACTGTCAAAAGCAACTGTGGCTGTGTGTGGTGCAACAGGGGATATTGGTAGCGCAGTTACCCGCTGGCTAGATAAAAAAACAGATGTCCAAGAACTACTGCTGATAGCTCGCAACCAAGAACGTCTTCAAGAACTGCAAGCTGAACTGGGACGGGGTAAAATTATGGATCTACAGGAGGCACTACCCCAAGCAGATATTGTAGTTTGGGTGGCTAGTATGCCCAAAGGTGTAGAAATTTATCCCACAGTGTTAAAACAACCCTGTTTGCTGATTGATGGTGGTTATCCTAAAAACTTAGGGACGAAAATTCAGCATCCGGGGGTGTATGTGTTAAATGGTGGAATAGTGGAACATTCCCTGGATATTGACTGGAAAATTATGAAAATTGTCAGTATGGAAGTTCCAGGCCGCCAATTATTTGCTTGTTTCGCGGAATCAATGCTGCTGGAATTTGAGAAGTTATACACAAACTTTTCTTGGGGACGCAATCAGATTACCGTAGACAAAATGGAGCACATTGGTCAAGTTTCCGTCAAGCATGGATTTAAACCATTATTAGTTTAGAAACTGGGCATTGGGGAGTGGAAACTGGGGACTGGGTAAAATTAATCCAACTTTTGCCCCTTGCCTTTTTCCTATTCCCTATTCCCTATTCCTTATTCCCTATTCCCTCTTCCCTAACTATGGCAATTAGTGAACGCAAACCCCTACTGTTGGATTTTGAAAAGCCTTTAGCAGAACTGGCTACCCGGATTGATCAAATTCGGCAACTTGCAGATGAAAATGGTGTTGATGTTTCTGGTCAAATTCGCCAACTGGAAACACGGGCGATGCAATTGCGTGAGGAAATTTTCAGCAGTCTGACACCATCTCAACGATTACAAGTAGCTCGACACCCACGGAGACCCAGTACCCTAGATTACATTCAGGCCATTAGTGATGAATGGATGGAGTTACATGGTGATCGGTGTGGTGGTGATGATCCGGCTTTAGTTGGTGGTGTTGGTCGCTTGGGCGGACAACCTGTGGTCATGTTAGGGCATCAAAAAGGCCGGGATACAAAAGATAACGTCGCCCGTAATTTTGGTATGGCGGCTCCTGGTGGTTACCGTAAGGCACTACGGTTAATGGAACACGCTAACAAGTTTGGTATGCCTATAGTGACATTTATCGACACTCCGGGCGCTTGGGCAGGGATAGAAGCCGAACATCAAGGACAAGGTGAAGCGATCGCCTACAATTTACAGCAAATGTTTTGCTTTGATGTCCCAGTTCTCTGTACAGTTATTGGAGAAGGTGGTTCCGGTGGTGCTTTGGGTATTGGTGTAGGCGATCGCCTACTCATGTTTGAACATTCTGTTTACACAGTTGCTACCCCAGAAGCCTGTGCCGCTATTTTGTGGAAAGATGCTGGCAAAGCCCCTCAAGCAGCCGTGGCATTAAAAATTATTTCCCATGACCTCAAAAACTTGGGAATTATTGACCAAATTTTACCTGAACCCATTGGTGGCGCTCATTCCGATCCCTTGACAGCTGCTACCAATCTCAAAAAAGCTTTGTTGGAGAACCTAGACGAACTCAACCGTTTAACCGCAGCTGAACGTCGCCAACTACGCTATGAAAAATTCCGCAAAATTGGTGTCTTTACAGAACTTGCTCACTAAAAATAATAGCTACTAACTGATTAGTACATCAACGGTGCTATAATTGCCTATGGAAGCTTAACGATTCTTAACAATCTGAGCAGCTATAGGCATTTATGTTGTGTGTTCAGCAAACAAACCCAATCTAATTGACTAGTTTGCAGAGTATTCAGTAATTAGCCTTGAGTTTAGAACCTGATTTATCAGGTCTATATTTTTCGTCCTGACTGCTAAAGCTAATGATAGGCAATATACCCATATTGGCAAGGCAATATAGCAATTGTCATAAAAATAGCAATTGATTTTTAGATTTATTTAATTTATGGGTAGGTAGCGAATCACAACGCTGCCAAACAATTTGGAGACACCATGAGTTTTGATCAGAAACGCCGCGCCTTGATTACCGGTGCAAGCAGTGGAATTGGGAAAGCAACGGCTTTAGCTTTTGCAAAGGTCGGAATAGATGTCGCCTTGGTTAGCCGTTCCCAGGATAAGTTAGAGAGGGTAGCAGCAGCAGCAAAAGAAATAGGAGTGGAAGCAAAAGCCTTCACTATTGATCTCAGTTGTGTTTCCCAAGTACAAACTAAAATACAGGCGATCCCCCATGAATTTGGCGACATAGATATTCTGGTCAATAATGCTGGCATGGCATACACAGCCAACCTAAGCGAAACTCCCTTAGAAGATTGGCAGCAGGTGATTAACTTAAACCTCACCAGCGTATTTGCGTGCATAATGGGGACTTTGCCAGGAATGAGACAACGAGGTCAAGGCACAATAATCAACATTGCCTCCATAGCTGCCAAACAGGCTTTTGCAGGTTGGGGAGCCTATTGCGTTAGCAAAGCTGGGTTATTAGCCCTTTCTCAAACCCTAGCAATTGAGGAACGGAGCCACGGCATTCGTGTTATTGCAATATGTCCAGGTTCTGTCAATACAGAAATTTGGGACACCGAAACAGTTCATGTTAACTTTGACCGTTCCAAAATGTTAATTCCAGAAATAGTAGCTCAGACAATTCTGCACACTGCTTTATTACCACAGCAAGCAGTCATTGAAGAATTGACATTGATCTCTAATGCTGGAGTTCTTTAATTAGTAATTGAGTCATTGATTTTTTTCATAACGAATTACCAATTACCAATTACCAATTACCAATTACCAATTACCAATTACCAATTACCAAGACTTATACCATGACTATCGCTAGCTCCAACGCTTCCAATCGCTCACAATCTCCTCTGATTCCTGACTTATCACAAGCCATCAGTACCAGACCTGACCGCAACACCCATAATGGTAAGCAGGCAGATTTGCAGCCACCTTCAGAGGAAAGCATGGAGCAAATGATGGAAGCTGTGCGGACAATGCTCATAGGTGTTGGAGAAGATCCAGAACGTGAAGGATTACTCAAAACACCCAAGCGCGTAGCTGAAGCAATGATGTTTCTCACTGGTGGCTACAACCAATCTTTAGAAGAACTGGTGAATGGTGCCATTTTTGATGAAGGCCATAACGAGATGGTGCTAGTACGAGATATTAATTTCTTTAGTCTCTGCGAACATCATATGCTCCCATTTATGGGCAGAGCACACGTTGCTTATATTCCTAATCAAAAAGTCGTGGGTTTAAGTAAGCTGGCGCGAATTGTAGAAATGTATTCTCGTCGCTTACAAGTGCAAGAAAGGCTAACTCGACAAATTGCTGAAGCAGTCCAGACAATTCTTGAACCTAAAGGTGTTGCCGTGGTCATGGAAGCTACCCATATGTGTATGGTGATGCGCGGTGTACAAAAACCTGGTTCTTGGACAGTTACCAGTTCTATGGTGGGTGTGTTCCAAGATGAGCAAAAAACCCGTGAAGAGTTCTTGAATTTGATTCGTCATCAACCTGCATTCTTTTAAGAATTAGGGAGTGTTATAAATTAGGGATTGTTATAAATATCGCTCATCCTCAAAATATATTAGGGGGTGAGTGATTTTTTTGTTTTCTGCTTAGAATAAGCCATAGCCCTTCGTATTGATTATAAGCTAGACATCTCACATTGGTGACAAGTTAAGGAAAAGAAGAAATTGTCAACCATGGTATTTAGATAGGTCGAAAAAAGTAACTAAACTTATTTATGTCTATTTCCCCAGCGCAGAATTTTTCAAACCCGCCCCCAGTAGCGGATATTTTCACTTGTACTTGGGTATTATTTTTTGTAATTGCTAGAAAATCCTTGGTGATCGCCTGGGCAATTGGATCTAGTGTACTAGAACCATCAATTTTAATAACGGTTACAGTTTGAGAATTAGCAATGTTTGTTGCTTGTGGTGACTGCATACAATAATTAATCAATAAAAGTTGATGAGTGACAGTAAGAGTGTTTCCTAATTACGAATTATTAATTGGTTTTCCCCAGTTTTCCTTACTCACAACAAGAATGAGGGGTAGATGATACAGAATTACCGTGAATATTGGCTAAATAGTGTTCTAAAACCTGAAATTGAGATAAATTTAAACCATAATAAATGCAGCGTCCTTCTTGACAGGCATTAACTAAATTTGCTTCTTTAAGATTTTTGAGATGAAAAGATAGTTTTGATTGACTTATTTCTAAAGCATTGCATAAATCACATACACAAAGTTCACTCTGACGCAGGAATTCTATAACACTAATTATAATTGGGTCAGAAAGGGCATGAAAGCCTTCAGCAATTAAATGAGAAGTTGTGCTGGTAGGAGTGATCATTAATTTCCCGATTATTAAATAGGATTGCTATATAACAATATTAGACAGCATTACTCAATTTGTATCATAAAGGTTACACAGTCATCTGCCACAGATTATGGACTGTTGTCTTAATTCGGAGTGTTCCGAACCCATCAACTCTGATCATAAAAAGTTTCTCCAAGCTTGCAGGACAACGTTAGTACCATGATGAATCAGAGGATATGATGAAAGAGTCTGTCATTTATCAGGATATTTTCTAGAAGGGTGAACGCACAGGAGAATAAAAAGAAGCAGTTGAATTTCGTCTGCGTTTACTTAATCAACGGTTTGCAGAAATTGATCCTGAGATAGTAGAAAGAGTAAAAGTCTTAGCTGTATAACAGCTAGGAAATTTAGGTGCAGCCTTGTTTAATATTTCTGAACTTGCTGATTTAGTAACTTGGTTTAATCAACAAGAGCATTAAACGGTGATTGGTGATTGGTGATTAGTGATTGGTAAAAATGGTCATCTATTCCCTATCACCTATCACCCTTATTATGACGCAGAAACTACAGCTTCAGATTGATAACGAATTCCTGCTTGTTTAAATCTCTCTAAAGCTTCACCCAAGCGATCGCACTCGGCAATTAAACTAATTCTTACATATCCTTCACCACCAGCACCAAACGCATTACCAGGAGTAACAACCACACCTGTTTGCTGTAACACATTTAAGGCAAAATCTGTAGAACCCATTCCCACAGGACATTTTACCCAAAGATACATGGTGGCCTCAGTTTTGGGAATATTCCAGCCTAATTTTCCTAAACCATCAATAAGAAAATCCCGACGGGTGCGATAACGTTGTTGAACACCATGTAAGTAAGTATCTGGCAATTCTAAAGCTGTTTCTGCAGCGGTTTGCAATGCGGAAAAAATGCCATAATCTAGGTTAGTTTTTAATGTCCGCAAACCTTGGATAATGTGACGATTTCCGACCACAAAACCAACGCGCCAACCTGCCATATTATAAGTTTTAGATAGGGTGTGAAACTCAACACCAATATCTTTTGCACCGGGAATTTCTAATAAGCTGGTAGGTTGATAACCATCAAAAGCTAACTCTGCATAACATAGGTCATGCACTAACATGATTTCATATTTGCGGGTAAAAGCAACTATTTCTTCGAAAAATTCACGGGGTGCGGTGGCGGCAGTGGGATTACTGGGATAATTGAAATAGAGGACTTTAGCTTTTCTGGCTAGTTCGTCAGGAATAGAGGTTAAATCAATTAACCAGTTGTTCTGTTCTTTAAGAATTAAACTGTGAATGACTCCACCGGCGATGATGGGACCACGAAAATGGACGGGGTAAGATGGTGATGGTACTAAAACAATATCACCAGGATTGATGTAGGCGATCGCTAAATGTCCTAAACCTTCCTTAGAACCTAACAAAGGCAAAGCTTCACTGTCAGGATCTAAGACTACAGCATAACGGCGATTGTACCATTTAGTAATTGCCTTGCGGAAATTTGCAGTTCCTTCAAATGGTGGATAACCATGATTGGCAGGATTTTTTAAAGCCGCTATCCCTGCTTCTATAACTGGTTGAGGAGTAGCCCCATCAGGGTTTCCCATCCCCAAATCAATCAAATCTAGCCCTTGTTCCCTGGCTTTTGCTTTCAGTTCATCTAAACGGGCAAACACATAAGGCGGTAATTTTTGTATTCTTTCTGCGGGGGTAATCCAACTCAAACTCATTCTATAACCTCGGAATAGGTGACTGGGGAATAGTAAATCAATTAAAAATTACAAATTATCTATCCATTTGTAATTTTTAATTGATTTGGCGCAGTGGTAGAAATCATAGCCGCCATTAAATGTTCCAAGGCTACTGGAAAAGGTAAACGGTGAATATCAGAATTAGGTGCTAAGGTAATTTCTCCGGCTGTTTGCAACTCAGCTAAAGTAATATTTCCTAAACCCAAATCTGCTAATTTTTGCGGTAATCCAATCTCTGCATAGAACTTTAGTAATTGCTGTCTAGCTGCGTCTGCAAGTTGATTGCCTTGGAGCATTTCTTCTAATCGCAGTTGTACTAAAATACCATAAGCGACTTTTTCACCATGAATGCTACCATATCCAGATAAGTGCGTTAACCCATTATGCACTGCATGGGCGGCTACAGTACGACATTGTGCGCCACCTAAACCACCAATCACACCTGCTGATAATACAGTTGCATCAACAACTTCTCGCCAAACTTCGCTACCAGGAGATTGTAAAGCAGCAGCAGCTTTTTGGAAGAGGATATCTCTTAGAACTCGCGCTAGTTGGACTGCGGCAATAACCAGAGTATCTTGTAAATGGCCACTGGTAACAGATGCTTCATACCATTTTGCGATTGCATCCCCAATTCCCGCAACTAAAGTCCATTGGGGTGCAGTCTGAATCAAATCATAATCCAAAATCAGCAAATCAGGACAGCGCGACAAGGCCACATCATATAAAAACGCCCCAGATTCCGAATATACATTAGATAAAGCCGTCCATCCTGCACAAGTAGCAGCAGAAGTAGGAATGGTCACTACAGGTAACTTTAACTGATGGCCGACCAACTTGGCTGTATCTAACGCCTTACCACCACCCACACCAATAATCACATCTGCTTTATGTTCCTTTGCTGCTTTGCCTAGGGCTTTTAAAGTTACTTCACAACAATCAGCACCATAAGAAACAGAAGTAGTTTGTAATTCTTGGGCTTGAAAAATTTCCTGTAAACTCTCTTGGCAAATACCAAGAGTGCGATTTCCTGCCACAATCAGAGGACGAGTTCCCAATTTAGTAATGTCAGCCACAGTTGACGACAACACACCCGCACCTCGAATTACTTTAGCGGGTGCAATAGTTAGGGTTAATAATGAACTAGCAGTTTGAGTAGAAGATTGATTAGGCATAAATAATCTAGTACCGCAAGGCGGAATTCAAAATTCAAAATTCAAAATTCAAAATGAATACGGCGTGAGCCTTTCAGAGATTTGGAATGGTTGGTTTATTTACGCCGTACTGTACTAGTATGTCAAGACTTGATATTTTTTAATCAAATTTAGACTGTTAATTAAAGGTTCTTGTTGCCAGATTGACATAAGTCAATTGCCGATTGGCCAGGAACGTGATCAATTTTTCCTAAGAGTGGAATTTCTGAAGTTTTATTATCTTATTATAAAAATAATCGTAATTGTATTGTAATTGACAAAAAAATAGTATCAATTTGGGAATGGGGGCTTGAGACTGGGTAAGAGTAGTTCCCAATAACTGATAACTGATAACTGATTTAAGCTGTGGGTTTTGATAGTTGGGTAAACTTGTCAAGATAAACTTCTACAGCCATTTCTGGATCTTCACGAGTTGTCAAAGTTCTTTGTACCTTACCTAAGTAAACTGGTACGGATACCCCTGGTTCTGCGTGGATTATCGTACGGGCGCGGATAGTCAATTGGTTGTTTCCCCTGCTACCTAAACGACCATAAGAATAGAGATTACTAGCCGCTTGACGTAAAGTTGCTTCTAATTCTGTTGGTGTAATTTCAGGTGCAGTCGCAATTACAGCCTGACTGGAACCATTGTCATAAACTAGGGTGTACTTAACTGCACCCGGAATCACAGTCCGACTCAGAGGTACTAAAGACAGTGAAAATAAGCCAGCTGTCAAAACTATCATAAAGCATGTTGTACCCACCAGCCGAAAGCGGAAACCCCATTTGAGAATAAAAGCCAGAATTGCTAAGACTCCAAATAATAGGGTAGCAATTCCTGACCATTGGGAATATTGCAAAAAATCAGCTGTTGTAAACATAAGGTTTTCATGACAAATATAGCCATTTTACCCTACAGACAGCCACTCCACTTTGTTGTGTAGGATTTGCGGTTAGGCGTCAATTCAAAAATCATTCAGAAATGAGTCATTAAATTCCAAACTTACTGAAGTATGATCAGTGCTTTTAGAATTATCAAAAATTCTCTAAAAATTCAACCAAAGCTGAATCAGTTAAAACAAATACTCAAGGCTAAAAATGATGCTTTGTATGCAGGTTTAAACAGAATTAATCAGGAAGTTAAAAAAGCTATTTAAAGTTATGTATATGCAATGGAAGAGTCAAGAGAGGATAATCCTTTATATTTGTCACCACTGCTAGAAATTATTGTTGATGTGGATATTATGATAAGTAAGTTATATAAAAGAGATGTTCAATTGTTCTTACTCAAGCAACAACATTAATTCCTATCCAACTAAGTAATAACTTATTACCTCTTAATTAGTGAAGCTTGGTGAAGAATTACTCCACATAACGCGGCTAAAAAAACCCAAAATAGGGTGCTTAAACGCAAATCAAAAATAGTAACATCTACCGTATTAAATAGTATCCAACCAATAAAAGCTAGTAGGTAACTAAAAAATATTAATCTGTTTTCTGGTTCTAAAGATTCTGATTTCCATAGAAGTTGACTGGCGGTAAATAAAATCCCAGCGAGTATTCCAGAAAATAACAAAGTTGTAATTAAACCAGTTTCTGCAGATAGCATTAAAAACAGGTTGTGGGGATGACCCAAGTCAGTTGCCATTTTGGCTTTGTAGAGTCCACTAAAACTGCGTAAACCCCAACCAGTAAAAGGATGCTGTTGTGTTAAATTCCAGGCAAACTCCCATTGGCTTTTTCGCATTAAGGCCACTGGTCTATCAGGATACATATCGTCATTTAACCGCGCCCAGACAAAATAGGGAACGAAGCGACGGAAAAATTGAGCGATCGCAGAAGGTGCAAAAGCTGCTAAAAGAATAACAGTGGCTATACTCATACAACCAGCCACAATTAGCCGCCAACCTTGGTACAACGCATAAGCTAAACAGATAATAATAGCGATTACCCAGCCATTGCGGGAGTTAGTTAAAATCAAAGCGATGAAATTAGCAAATACTGCTATTGTCAGAAGAATAACGGGTCGGTAGGTAGATGAAGAGATAGGAAGATTTTTGACTTTGAGTTTCTGTTTGAGTTTTTGATAGTTTTCTAACCACAATCCTAAACCCAAAATAAAAATAGTCACCAAATAAGCGGCTAAAGTGTTGGCGTGCATGAGTACAGAAGCCATACGTCCTGGTGGTTCTCCTCCAGGGGAAAGTGTCGAATCTATCAACTCCCAGAGAAATTGTAATTTGAAACTCCAACCTAGAAATAATTGCCCAAAGCCGATAATTACCATAGGTAAAGAACCAAATACCATAATCCAAGCTATTTGCCTTAATTGGGCTGATGTTTGGATTAGGGCGGTGAATGCAGCAAATACGAAAAAATAAGGTAATAAGTTGAATAAACCGAGGAAAGCCTCTAGTTTATGAGAAGCAAATCCTGTGGTTATCAACAACAATAAACTGAGAATTGTAAATCCTTGGTGGACTGGTAGGCGGATAATTAGGCGGTATCTTTTTGCCCAAGTAATTAATGCTGCCAACGATATTGTAACAGCCCCCAAAAATGGATTGACTGGGAAGACAAGTAAACCAAATTGAAGACTACTCCAAGGTATTTGCAAACTAGAATCCGGATGATAAAAAGCCTTGTTCAAGCTGGCTCCCAAGATTCTGCACGGGTGAGACGAATTTGCGCTAAGGTGAAGATGGTAGGAATAATACGACCGTAATTAGTAGCGATAGCTCTCCATCCCAAATCCGCAAAAAACCAAGCCCACATCATCGGGCCAATAAAGGCAAACATACTACGGACTGCGCCATAACGGGCTGCACTCATCGTCATTCCCCGTCGCGCCATTTGCGCTGTAACATAGCTTTGAAATTGTTTGCTGGCTACTTGTGTAGCTGTAATTGAAGCTTCCTTAGTGACTTGATAGGTAGCAAGGTGGACGGCAAATTGACGGGCAATTTGTTTAAGAACATAAGGTTGAATGATGGAAGTTACAGCTAAAGCACTACCGCCTTTAAAAATTAATCCCAAAGGATCTTTTTGCAATGACAGTGGTAATGGTTGTTGAATTTCTGATGTTAACAACTGACGCTGTACATTGGTGGTAATTTTTTGCTGTTCTTTTTTTGGTAGCTTTTTCCAGACTTTTCCTAAAAGATGTAAAAAAACTTCTGCTTCTAAGTCAACGGTGGCTAAATCATCATAATAAGGAATTTTTAAATATTTACATACTTGAATTAAAGCTTGTCGGTAAGTTACTTGTTCAGTACGTCCGCGTAATACCGTCATCCCATCAGCCGCTAAAAAACGAAACCGATCTTCTAGTGCATCTAACCAAACTTGACGATCTTGGCTTTGTACTTCGATGGGTTCAGGTGTGTGAACATAATCTAGAGGATTAAACTTGCGACTAAACAGAATTGCTGTTAAGTCCTGTAGTTCTTCTTTGGTAGCTAATTCTAATACCGCCCTTAGTTCATCCAATTTCCCATCCTCCGTTCCATGCAGCTTGTCTGTATATTCTACTATTAGCTTTTAGCAGATATTCTCAAGGTTGAGGTATGAGGGATGAAAAATCCTAATTCTCAGAATTCCCAAGCTAAAATTATTATCCCTGATATTGCTGTCATTGGTGCAGGTATATCTGGTTTAGTTTGCGCCCAGCGGTTACGTCCAGCTGGTTATTCGGTAGTAGTTGTGGAAAAATCTCGCGGTATGGGAGGAAGAGTTGCGACATGCCGTTTACAAGGAAGTTGTGCTGATCATGGTGCTTGTTATGTCCAACCTAAGGGTGAATTATTAAGTAAATTTGTGGATTTATTGCAAAGTTGCCAGATTCTTGAAGTTTGGACAGGTGCAGTTGAAGAATTCTCCGTTAGTGAAGGTATATCTCAATCAACAAACCGCAGTCCGTGTTATATTGCACCAGCAGGAATGAGTGCGATCGCCAAATTTATGACTCCTGGCTTAGACATTAGCCTCACTCAGCGTGTTATCAACATTAATTTAACCCCAGAAAATACTTGGCTTCTGACCCTGGAAACCAATGCACAATTAACCGCCAAAGCTATAGTCGTAGAGATTCGTGCACCCCAAGCAGAGGATTTATTAGCACCTTTAGGTAAAGGTTTATTAGGTGCTGGATTTCTGGATAGTTTACATTCCGTCAAGTTTAATACATGCATCAGTATCCTGGATACCCAACCCCTTCCCAACTGGAAAGCTTTAACTTTTCATGATCATGCAAATTTGGCATGGATTGGATTTGATAGCAACAAGCATATCCAGGCAGAAGAACCGTATTTTACGGTACAAAGTAGTGTGAGTTTAGCGCAACAACAGATTGAAACCCAAGAGTTACAATCTGTTGGCAATTATATATTGCAAAAAGCAGCAGAAAATTTAGCAATTCCCTGGTTAAAAAATCCTGAATGTATGCAAGTACATCGCTGGCGTTGTGCCTTTCCTCACACTACTTTAGATGTAACTTGTTTATCTGCGAAAACTCCTCTACATTTAGTTAGCTGTGGTGACTGGTGTGGTGGAAATCTGGTGGGAGGGGCAATGGTTTCAGGACTAGCTGCTGCTGTTGAAATTGACAGACAACTGCGTAATCTACTCCCAGAAAACATAGATTTTCTGGAAAAATTTGTCTAACAAACACTGTAGCTGGCAGTATTGGCCAATAAAAACGGACTAACAACCCAGTATAATCATCAGGTACACAGGCAAAATATCTAAGAAGTAATGTAAATTTTATAGTGAGCTTAATTGGACTATCAGGTTAAGCATAATTAACATACTTTTTAGTAATTAAAATTGATCTCTAATAGTTTATGCTGCGTTTTGTGTGGTTTTTAACTAAAAAAGCGTAAATTTGAAATAATTGAATTTGTTGAGCTATAACATCAGTAATTAAGCAGTAGCTTGAGTCATATTCAATAATATATTCTGTCAATGGGTATAGGTTCAATACTACTTGGTTAACAATCCGAAAGTTGTTATTTGCTTTAGGTTAACGTTAAAGGGTCAATATTTTTTCTTCCTCTTTCCCCCTTAACCGATAACTATTGGTATGGATTAGGAATTAGGAGGCAGGCAAGTGTCAGAAGTCAGGAATCACGAGTAAAACTTACTTGCTGTGTGGGTTTCAATCTATATTCTGTACCTCATTGATCTGCAATCTGCTATAAAGTTGTTAGTATTAACAGATTTTCGACATATGACGCACCTTACTAAATATGCCAGTTGCGTAAGTCATGAGAATAAATATCATAGGAAAATAAATACTCTGATATTTCAGCATTATCAAATATTGAATTGGGGGTTTCAGATCTAGTACGGGAAGGGGCTATAACTGCTTATCAATACCAATTTGGTATTGAGATAAATTTAGCGTGAAATAAATCATTAACTGGATTAAAAAAGGACATAATAAATCATGAAAACCGCACTTAAATTAACACATTAATCTGTTATTAGTGAAATTGAAATTGTTTTAGATAAAAACCCATAGGAACCTTATTAACAGGCTTTTCCTATCCCTGATTTACGCCAAGAACTAATTTCTTTTGTGATCAATCGTCTTCCTTTTTTTTTCAGCGAACTTCCTGATCACCAAATTATCTTAGACGAAGATGAAAAAGATAGTTCTTTACATAACAAATTATCCCTTAATCCTTTAAGACAACAATTACATCTGCAAAATTTAATTCACCAAGTTATTTTCTCAGTTATCCAACAGAAATCCGATTGGATTAGTAATCATCTTTGTGAAACAGTTCAACCAGGTTGTCAAACTTCTCACTGGTTTGCTTGATGCTTCTCAAGAGTTTTTGGGTTTTAAGCAACATCTGTAAGGAGCGATTGATATCTTACACCGTTATTAATTGCAAGGTAAGGTAAGGTAGCTGTGCCTTACCTACAACAGATAGATCAACTACAAGCACATTAATTAGAATATTTAGCAGATTTAGCTAATTTACATGGAGTTTCTTTGATGGCATTGATGCAAAATTTAGGTTTTCAAACATCAATCAACCTAAGAATTCAGGAATCAGGAGTCAGAATGTTTGAGAAATTGGTTAATTATCAAATAGGTATTTTTGATTTTAGCCTGAAAAAGCTGACTGATGATAGCTGATAGCTATATAATTATATGTACTACATTGTAGTTTTTACTAGAAAAAGGGAGCATCCCAATTTCGCAAAAATAAAAGAATCCAGATTTAATCAAGTGGTTCTTCTGACTCTTGCTCAGATCCAGAACTAATGTCTAGCAGACAATCATCCAGGGTATGAATTATGCTCTGTATTTCATCACAAAGAGAACGTCTAAAAACAGACATAACAGCATCAATATGCTCCTGAGTACCAGCTTTACCCAAATGCTTATATTTACTCAGTTTGTCTGATGTCGTGCATTGGAAATATGGGATTGGCACTTGTAATTTGTAGTACCAATATTTATTGAAGTTTTGACGGACTTGATAACGCGCTACCCAAGTCCCGGATTCAGCCAGAACACCCTGCTTCAATAACAGTGTTTGTTGTTTTTCTAAGGCTGTAATCGCCTTTTGAATCCGCTCAAATCGAGCTAGTTTATCCTGTGACGAATATCAGAGTGGACAATTTCTGCAAATAGATTCCAAATTCCATCATGCCCATCTCCCAAGCAGTAAGGAGTTTTACCGATGTTTTGGCTATTGACCCAATTAGTTAGGGAGAGATTGTCTTGAAAGAATGCTCCTTAATATATACCCTGTAATCGCCCTGTTTTATACTCCTTCCAGTACGCAAGCTTTCCTTTCTCTTGAGAGCGTAACCGCACTTTTCCCCCGTCTAAGCAGACCTCTGTTAATTTCT
>CAKZGI010000309.1 GCA_936914905.1 uncultured Trichormus sp.
TTCACCAGGGTCAGGGGGCATCATCTACTAGTTCTCCATCTACCCTTCTAGGGTATAGATATTATTGCCACTCTTACACCTTATTTAATCCACTTTCCTTACTGAGGGTAAGCAATAGCCTTAGAGGTGAGAGTAATAATCAAACTCAGGGGAGGGTATTTAGAAATTAGTCTAGCTGTACTCCTGGAAGTAGTCTGATAAAGAATAGCTTTAGCCCGCCTTTCATAAGCAATTCGACACACTGCTTGGGCTACTGATTCCATGACACTCAGACAACCCACTTCACTATTCCAGGTGTGTTTAGCACCCTCCTCCAGCACCTTTTCTGTTTGCACAGTGTGGATCGTCTGAACAGCCCTAATGGGATATTCACCTACAGCAGTTTCTCCAGACAGCACCACCGCACCCGTACCATCCAAGATAGAATTCGCAACGTCAGTGGCTTCAGCGCGGGTAGAGTCAGGGGCGCTAATCATCGACTCTAACATTTGAGTAGCCGTAATTACGGGGTTACCAGCAATATTAGAGCGACGAGTGATATCTTTTCGAATCAGAGGAACTTCGTGAAGAGGCATTTCTACGCCTAAATCACCCCGCGCAATCATAATTGCATCAGCAACTTTGAGGATATCATCTAGCTCTGCTAGAGCTTCAGGGCGTTCAATTTTAGCAATGACGCGAAGAATTTTGGCACCAGTAGCTTCAATCATGCGTTGTGCTAGTTCTAAATCTTGGGGCGATCGCACAAAAGAAACTGCCACCCAGTCTACACCCAACTGAATACCAAACCGCAAATCTATCAAATCCTTTTCCGTGATTGAACTCAAAGGTAATGGAGTAGCAGGTAAATTCACACCCTTATGAGTAGAAATCAACCCCCCAATTATGGACATGAGCACTAATTTTATCAGCATCACGATTCGGTCACCGTCAACTTCACACGACGATCATTAATCAAAATCGGTTCACCAGGTCGCATTATCGCGAATAAAGTTGGTAGTGCTAGGGGAATTTCATAAATACTTTCACCCTTTTCCTGCAAGAGAAAGATAACTTCACTACCCGTTTCCAGGATCAACCCTTCCGGTGGTAGCTTCCCCAAACGAATCTTCAGACCACACAAATCTTGCAGAATAGCCATCGGTCTTTGTAACTCACTACTAATACACCGCAAATGGTGAAAAGTTTGGGCGTGGACTTCATAAGCCCCAATCCCCAATCCCCAATTACCTAAATCACTCTTTCTCTGCCATTGACAACATCAAATCAATAACACAGTTGGAATGACCCCATTCGTTGTCATACCAAGAGACAGCTTTGAAGAAATTGGAATTTAATTCAATTCCTGCACCTGCGTCGAAAATACTGGAATGGGTATCACCTTGAAAATCAGTAGATACTACTTCCTCATCGGTGTAACTCAAAACACCTGCTAACTCACCCGCAGATGCCTTTTTCATCGCTGCATAAATTTCTTTGTAACTGGTAGCTTTAGCAGTTTTGAAAGTCAAGTCAACTACAGAGACATCCGGTGTTGGAACTCGGAAAGCTATACCAGTTAACTTACCCTTCAACTCCGGTAACACCAAAGCCACAGCCTTAGCCGTGCCTGTGGAAGAGGGAATAATATTTTGGGCTGCACCACGTCCACCGCGCCAATCTTTTTTACTTGGGCCATCTACTGTGGGTTCAGTAGCTGTCATCGCGTGAACTGTAGTCATTAACCCTTTAGTTAAACCAAAGTTATCAATGATAACTTTAGCAATCGGGGCTAAACAATTTGTAGTTCAATTAGCATTGAAAACAATTAAATCCTTTGCTGGATCAAACAACTGATGATTTACACCCATCACCATTGTTTTTACCTTGTCTGCTTCCTTGGTAGGTGCAGAAATTACAACTCGCTTCACACGAGCTTTCAGATGGTTTTCGGCCCCAGCATAGTCGGTGAAAAGTCTAGTACATTCAACAACATAATTAATCTACGCCTAATTTACCCCAAGGCAATTCCGCCGGATTTCTTACCGACACACAAGGGATAAAATGACCATCGATTATCATTCGATATTCTCTAGCTTCCACCTTACCTTTTAATTTACTGTGTGTAGAGTCGTACTTTAAAAGATAAGCAAGATTATCCAGTGTAACTAAATCATTAATACCCACAAGTTCAATCTTAGGGTTATTAATTCCCGCCCGCAGTACAAGTCGACGGATACGACCAAATCCATTGATACCAACTTTTAACTCCACCAAAATTTAACCTCATGTATTTAGATATTCAACCAAGGATTATTGGCCGGGTTAATTCTACTCTGACTTAGCTGAGTCTTACAGTTAAAAAAGGTATGAAGCTGATTTAGCCGGCATATTTTAAGGTTTAGTTATTAGCTATTAGTTATTAGTTATTAATATTAGTTAATATTAGATACATTATTGAAATAGCCATATATCTGTGTTTAAATAGATAGCAGATCGCATATCAATCAGGTACAGAATCTAAATTGAAACCAAGATAGCAAGAGACGTTTACTCCTGACTCCTGATTCCTGCTGTACGTATTGATAATCTATACCAAATGAAAAAATGATGGCAACACATCGAAAAATAAACAGTTTATATAGCAATACTTTCTCAATTAACTATCCAGAAATGTATTAACTTTTACCTAATTTCTCATCTTCACGACCGGGTAATTGAATCAAAATTTATGTAATAGCTTTTGATAAATATTTAACGGAATAAGCATAAGTCAATTCTATAAATTTTAAAGCAGTGGAAATAACCTGGATTTTATCTACCATTTCTGCTATTTGGAATTCATTATATATTCCATTCATGACTTCAATACTAGCATCACCTATTGCTAATTCAACTTCTTCTTCTAAAGAAATATTCCATTCATCTTGACTAATGTAATAGGATTTTCTATTTTGTTTTAAATATTTACCCCAAACAAAAGTCGAGACGCTTATATATAAAAAACGTCCCTATATTCCTATTCTAATAATTCTAATAAGACCAAGTCCAATCTCGAATTTCCGGCATATCTTCACCGTGTTTCTCAATGTAATACTTATGTTCAATCAACTTATCCTGTAATTTCTGCTTCACATAAGCGGCTTTATAACCCAATTTGGGTACACGGTCAATTACATCCATGACCAGATGGAATCTATCTAGATCATTCATCACCACCATATCAAAAGGTGTGGTTGTTGTTCCTTCTTCCTTATAACCACGGACATGAAGATTTTTGTGGTTAGTATGACGATAGGTGAGACGATGAATTAACCAAGGATAACCATGAAAAGCAAAAATAATCGGTTTATCAGTGGTGAAAATAGTATCAAAATCTTTGCTGCTTAAACCGTGAGGATGTTCACTTTGTGGCTGTAGTTTCATCAAATCAACTACGCTCACTACCCGCACTTTTAATTCTGGGAAATTCTGACGCAAAATATCCACTGCTGCTAAGGTTTCTAAAGTAGGAATATCCCCAGCACAAGCCATCACTACATCAGTTTCACCACCTTGATCACTACTTGCCCATTCCCAAATTCCTAAACCTTTAGTACAGTGTTTAATAGCTGTATCCATGTCTAAATATTGTAATGCTGGTTGTTTTCCAGCCACAATGACATTGACATAGTTACGACTTCTTAAACAGTGGTCGATGACTGATAACAAAGTGTTAGCATCAGGTGGCAGATAGATGCGAATAATTTCGGCCTTCTTGTTAATGACATGATCTAGAAAACCAGGATCTTGGTGAGAGAAACCGTTATGATCTTGTCGCCAAACATGGGAAGTGAGAAGATAATTTAAAGATGCAATTGGTTTTCTCCAGGAAATATGACGAGTTGTTTTTAACCATTTAGCGTGTTGGTTAAACATCGAGTCAATGATATGAATAAATGCTTCATAACAGGAGAAGAAACCATGACGACCTGTAAGCAGATATCCTTCTAACCATCCTTGACAGTTTGTTTCACTAAGCATTTCCATTACCCGACCATTAGGTGATAAATGGTCATCTTCCGGGAGAGTTTTAGCAACCCAAGTGCGATTTGTGACTTCTAATACTGGGTCGATGCGGTTAGATGCGGTTTCGTCGGGTCCGAAAACTCGAAAGTTGTGGCTTTCCTGGTTTTCTTTCATGATATCCCGCAGGAATTTGCCGGTAACTTTGGTGGCTTCTGCGTTAACTGTTCCTGGTTTCGGAACTTCTACTGCATAGTTGCAAAAGTCTGGCATGATTAAATCACGCAGCAATATACCCCCGTTTGCGTGGGGGTTGTCTCCCATGCGACGCTGACCTGTAGGTGCGAGTTCTGCGAGTTCGGGAACGAGTTGACCGTTTGCGTCAAAGAGTTCTTCTGGTTTGTAACTCTTCATCCAGTCTTCTAGTAGTTGCAGATGTTCTGCTCTACCAGCTATATCACCAAATGGGACTTGGTGCGATCGCCAATAATCTTCTGTTTTCTTACCATCTACTTCCTTTGGTCCAGTCCAACCTTTAGGAGTGCGTAATATTATCATCGGCCATTGCGATCGCTCTTTGAAACCATGTATCCGCACTTCTCTTTGGATACCTTGAATTTCGGCAATAACTGTATCTAAAGTTGCCGCCATTTTTTGGTGAACATCCGCAGGTTCAGAACCTTCCACAAAGTATGGTTTATAGCCATAGCCAATAAACAAACTTTCTAGTTCTTCATGGGGTATCCGTGCTAAAATAGTAGGATTGCTAATTTTATAGCCATTTAAATGTAAAATGGGAAGAACCGCACCATCAGTAACAGGATTGAGGAATTTGTTAGAATGCCAACTGGTAGCTAAAGCGCCCGTTTCTGCTTCTCCATCACCGACAACAGCAGCGACAATTAAATCAGGGTTGTCAAAAGCAGCACCGTAGGCGTGAACTAAAGCATAACCTAGTTCTCCTCCTTCATGGATAGAACCAGGGGTTTCCGGTGCGACGTGACTGGGAATACCACCAGGAAAAGAGAATTGTTTAAACAGTTTTCGCATCCCCTCAGCATCTTGGGAGATGTTGGGGTAATATTTGCTGTATGTTCCTTCCAAGTAAGTATTAGCGATGAGTCCGGGTCCACCGTGTCCAGGCCCAGCTATATAAATGGTGCTGAGGTCATCTTTTTTAATGACGCGATTGAGGTGGGCATATATTAAGTTCAGCCCTGGAGTTGTTCCCCAATGTCCTAACAAACGCGGTTTAACATGATCTATTTTTAGCGGTTCTTTCAGTAGGGGGTTGTCGAGGAGGTATATTTGTCCGACTGAGAGATAGTTCGCTGCACGCCAATAAGCGTTGATTTTTTGTAATTCTGTGTCTGATAATGGCTTTATTTGTCGAGTGCTGGCTAATGTCATTTCCAACTCCGGTAAGAGGTATTTGCACGAATGTTCTTAGTGTATTGGTTTGGTGCTTTGGTGTCATCTTACCTATGATTAATTTTTTCGGTGGGAAGTTACAGATTCTTTTATCTCATGCAGAGGCGCAAAGAGAGGAATGATGTATTTAAACATCTTTAAAAGAGATAGCAGGAGAAATATGAAAGAAATTAGCAAGTTATTGTCTTTCTAGGGCAGTTTTCTTTCACCGTTTGGGAGAAATGCGTGACCGTTCTTTTCAAGACCAGTCTTTACGTGGGAGTGGTTTGAATTTAACTATTGTAGCAATTGTTATGATGCAATACTCTATATTTAGAGAATGCGGTAAATTTAGTTGAAATCCGAGGGGATGACTATCCCGGAAGAATACTTGCAACATTTATTAGCTATAGGTTGGGAGCACATCAATTTGACTGGTAGATTATATTTGGAATTTGAAGTCAGTGAGCAGTCTTGATAATTTGCACGCTCTGAGAATAAAAAAATGATGGAGCGTGATGGCTGAAAGCATTGTTATACAATCATTTCATGACCTGCTTTAATTCCTTAGGGTACAGTTCTCCCGTTTTGGTACAGTCTAGCCCATGACAAGATTTCAACTACTAGGAATTCAATTTGGAGTCAGCGAATCTACAGCAAATAGTACATTTAATTACTGGTTGCCACTCATAAGAGAATTACTGCCATATAGTTTACTTGAACAGGTAAAAAAACGCCTCTGACTATGAAATAGTTAAAGAAATACTGACAGATTATGAATTAATCGTAGATAGCTATGAGCAAGTTAGAGAAAGACCTGGAGACAATCAAGAACAAGAAAAGTATTACTCGGGTAAGAAGTGTCATCATACATTGCAAAGTCTAGTCCCTTTAAAGATTTTGGTAATTTGTAATCAGTAACAGCAGCCCTTGACGATCCAGATCATGAATGGGTTATTTAATTACTGGGTTTACACACTGGACATCTAGTGAAAATTAAATATGTTTGGGTTTAAAACCTTGTAGTGATTAAGTCTCTAGGTTAGGTTTCCATCCACCCAACCTACAAACCAAAATTAACCCAAAACGAAATTCACTAACTTACCAGGAACAATGATCGCTTTCTTAATTTCCTTCCCTTCAATGTAACGCTGTGCAACCTCTGACTCAAGAGCATATTTTTCCAACTCAGCTTTCTCTAAGTGCGAAGGAACTTGAATAGAACCGCGAGTTTTACCCATAATTTGAATCACCAAAGTGATTTCATCAGCTATCAACACCGCACGATCAAAACTTGGCCAAGTTCGGGTATGTACTGAGTTTTTATTCCCCAACAATTGCCACAATTCATCACCAATATGCGGTGCAAAAGGTGCTAACATAATCACCAAAGTTTGAATCCCTTCGGCATAAATTGGTGAATTATTGCAACTTGCATCAGTCAAGGCATTACTTAACTTCATCAATTCCGAAATTGCGGTATTGAACTGATATTCATCTCCCACATCTTCCGTAATTGCCTGAATTGCAATATGAATTGCCCGACGCAAATCTTTTTCACCTTTACTTAATTTATCAAGTTCTGATTTTGGCTTACAAACTCCCGCCGCAGCATAATCAGTAACCAACCGCCAAACGCGATTTAAAAAGCGGAATTGTCCCTCAACATCAGCCTCATCCCACTCTAAATCTTTCTCAGGAGGTGCTTTAAATAAGATGAACATCCGCGCCGTATCTATGCCATATTTATTAATAACATCTTCTGGTGCAACACCATTTCCTTTTGATTTGGACATGGTTGCATAGAGATGTTTTAAAGGTTCTCCTGTTTCCGGATCTACAGGATTATTAGCATCAACTAAATGAGAGGCGATCCACTTATCCTTTCCATCTTTTTTCGGGTTCATATAAGTTAAACCCTGTACCATTCCCTGAGTTAACAACTTTTGAAATGGTTCATCAAAGTTTAAAAAACCTCTATCTCTCAAGACTTTAGTCAAGAAGCGCGAATACAACAAGTGTAAAATTGCGTGTTCAATTCCACCCACATATTGATCTACGGGCATCCAATAATTTACCTTATTGGAATCAAAAATCTTTTCTTTATTCTTCGCATCAGGATAACGCAAAAAATACCAGGAAGAATCAATAAAAGTATCCATGGTGTCAGTTTCCCGTTTTGCAGGAGTACCGCAACTAGGACAAGGCACATTTACCCAACTTTCTAACTGTGCTAAAGGCGAACCACCACGACCACTTAATTCAATTTCTTCCGGTAATTGTACAGGTAAATCTTTATCTGGTACTGGGACAATACCACAGTTAGGACAGTGAATGACTGGGATAGGTGCGCCCCAATAACGTTGACGAGAAATTAGCCAATCTCTAAGGCGATATTGTACCCGTGATTTACCAAAGTTTTCTTTTTCTGCAAATTCGACAATGGCTTTTTTCGCATCTATAGAATTCATGCCATTGAAGTCACCAGAATTAACCAAAATTCCTACTTCTGTATATGCTGCTTTTAAAGTTTCATCTGTACCAACTTCTGGTAAAATTACAAATCTGATGGCTAAATTATGTTCTTTGGCAAATTTGAAATCTCGCACATCATGGGCAGGTACACCGATCACCGCACCTGTACCATATTCATAGAGAACATAATCAGCTATCCAAATCGGTACTTCTTCCCCAGTGAAGGGGTTAATAGCTTTCCCACCGGTAGGAATACCGTTTTTTGGTTTATCTTCCGCTGTTCGTTCTAACTCGCTTTGGTTAGTAATTTCTTTAATAAAGGCTTCTACCGCAGATTTTTGTTCTGAAGTGGTAACCACTTGAGTTAAGGGATGTTCTGGGGCTAATACGATGTAGCTAACACCATAAATGGTATCGGGACGGGTGGTATAAACGCCGATTTTTTCATCTAACCCAACAATCGGAAATTCTAAATATGCCCCGATGGATTTTCCTATCCAGTTGGCTTGCATTAATTTGACTCTTTCCGGCCAACCTGTTAATTTATCTAGGTCATCCAACAATTCCTCAGCGTAGTCGGTAATTCTGAAAAACCATTGACGCAATAATTTACGTTCTACTATTGCACCACTGCGCCAAGAACGTCCTTCGTTATTAACTTGTTCGTTTGCTAATACAGTTTGGTCGATGGGGTCCCAGTTAACTGCGGCTTCTCTTTGATAAGCTAAACCTGCTGCTAAAAATTGCAGAAAAATCCATTGAGTCCATTTGTAATAATCTGGGGAACAGGTAGCAAGCTCACATTCCCAATCTAAGGATAAACCCAGGCGCTGTAATTGTTGCCGCATCTGGTCGATATTCTGATATGTCCATCTGGCAGGGGGTACACCTCTATCAATGGCGGCGTTTTCTGCTGGTAGTCCAAAGGCATCCCAACCCATAGGATGTAATACCCGATACCCTTGCATCCGTTTGATGCGGCTAATCACATCAGTAATTGTATAGTTACGGACGTGACCCATGTGCAAGCTACCGGATGGGTAGGGGAACATAGACAGCGCGTAGAATTTTGGCTTGTTGTGATCTTCAGGTGTTTTATCTAAGGCAAGTTCTGACCATATTTTTTGCCATTTTTCCTCAATTGTGGCTGGGTGGTATAAAGTTTTTTGAGGGGACTCCACAAGTAAAACTCCTAATGCTGTTAGAGATATCTAGGTTGAGCAATGCGATCACTCTTCGCTATTGTGGCATAATCTAGATATCGGACATAAAAGTGAAAATTAAAATTGATTTTAAGTAGGTTAGTATATTTTGTCTGAAATGGCTAACGCCTAGCGTAAGGGATAGATTTATTTGGATAATTTATTTCTTGGAAATCGCAAAAAGGAAAAATTGATTCTAATCAAGTTGGCGTTTTGTGATGTCAAAATAAGGATTTACAGAATTTTTTGGCAACATAGTATCACCAAAAAACTCTGTCAACAAGCCCTAAACTAATTCCCTAATTTCAGTTTCCCATAAGCATAACGGCTAAGACTGCCTTCATTCAGATTGTTCCAAGCATACATCCGGTCTCTAAAGGGTTTCCACTGTTCATAAACTGCTTTAAAATCAGCGTCTTTAGCTGCAAATTCATCATATTCTCAAAAGAAGCTTTTTCCGCTGCTTCCAAAATTTCCTGACTATAAGCATGAACTTGAATCCCAGTTTTTAATAGTTTCTCTAATGCCTGAGTATTCTGGGCATCATAACGAGCTAACATTTTTGTATTCGACTGATATCCAGCCGTTTCTAAAGCTGCTTGATAGAGAGGTGGTAGCTTTTTCCATTCGTCTAAATTAATTTGTACTTCTAGAGTTGGGCCTGGTTCCCACTAACCAGGATAATAGTAAAATTTAGCGACTTTATTTAAGTCTAATTTTTCATCATCATCAGGTCCCACCCACTCAGCCGCATCAATAGCCCCTGTTTGTAAGGCTTGGAAGATTTCCCCCCCTGGTAGAGTCTGCACTGTTACCCCTAGTTTGGCGATAACTTGTCCACCTAAACCGGGAATACGCATTTTCAGACCCTTGAGGTCATTGAGTGTTTTGACTTCGTTACGAAACCATCCTCCCATTTGTGTACCCGTATTTCCCGCCGGAAATTGAATCACATTAAATTTACGGGCATAAATTTCTTGCAGTTTGGCTAAACCACCCCCTTCATATAACCAAGCATTTTGTTGTTGGGCATTGAGTCCAAGAGGTACTGATGTACTAAAAGCTAAGGAGGGACTTTTACCAATGTAGTAATAAGCGGCAGTATGTCCTGCTTGCACTGCACCTTGAGAAACAACATTGAGAACTTCTAAACCGGGGGCTATATCTCCTGCTGCACAGGGTTCGATGATAAATTTACCGTTGGTTAGGGTTTTGACACAATCTGCTAAAACCTGCGCTCCGCCAAAGATTGTCTCTAAGGATAATGGCCAACTAGTAGCCATTTGCCATTTAATCGTGGGTAAGTTGCTGGTGTCTGCTTGTCCCTTTGGGCCTTGAGTTTGGGCTTTTTGACAGCCACCGACTATGGCCACTCCTGTAGCTGCGATCGCACTTTGAGTTAATCTGTTAACAATAGCTCGACGTTTCATAGAAGTTAATACTATTAACCTAAGAATTCAGGAGTCAGGAGTCAGAATATTTGATAAATATTGAGATGATCTACCAATAGTGAATTTAGAAGTAGGCTGAACAAAGGGGAATTCTTACCTATTGACTCACCATAAGATATTTCCACAATATCATTATTGTGCAATAATTCAGGTAAAATAAGGTGCTTTAATTTCTACAAGTCGGAAGTCAGACTATTTGCTTGGAACAGGAATATAGAGAAGTGAGTTTTTGAATTATTTATACTCATTTCCGTATGCCCAAGATTTACCGTTAATTTATATTTTGTATGCGTAACTCAAAAAAATTAACCTTCATCAGGAAACTATTAAAATTCTCCCAGTTTATTGACAGTTGTGCTGATAAATTGGGATGGTTATCTAACTGGGTAGTATTACTCACAATTGGAGTTGGTTTCTTTAATGTTGTAGTCCGTTATCTAGGACGTTTCCTTGAGGTGCAATTATCTTCTAATGCCTTATTAGAATTGCAATGGTATTTATTTTCTGTAACTTTCTTATTCGGCTGTGTTTATATTTTACGTCATGGAGAAAATGTACGTGTAGATTTTCTCTATACTACCATGAGTGAAAAAAGGCTCGCATTAGTAGATCTCGTTGGAACAATTTTTTTTTAATTCCCTTTTGTATACTTGGTATTTGGGTAACATTCAATCAATCCTGTTTTACAATCTTGGGGAAGGTCAAGTAATGATGGTAGTTGGGGGACTTGGGAAATATCTCCTGATGCTAATGGTTTACCCCGAGTACCGATAAAAACTATGATTCCTGTAGCTTTATTACTACTACTCCTACAAAGTATTTCTCAAGCCATTAAATATTTAGCAGTATTATTAGGCTATCAAGAATTAGCAGACAGAATTCGCTTAGAAACTTCAGAAAACATCAATATTAAGTATTGAGTAGGTAAAATCATGGGTTTTGAATGGTTAGCAATTTTAATGTTTGTCGGCTTTTTCTTTATTTTAAAGAGTGGCTATCCTGTCGGTTTTTCTTTTGCAGGTACAGCCATTGTATTTGGACTAGTTGGTACAGCAGTAGTGGCTTTTAATCCTGCTCGTCTACTACTATTACCTAATAGTTGGTTTGGCACAATATTTAATTTTACTCTACTCGCTATTCCATTTTTTGTCTTTCTGGGTACACTTTTAGAAGAATCAGGATTAGCTGAAGAGTTATTAGAAAGTATTGGGATTTTTTTAAGTCGTTTACGGTGAGGATTAGCGTTAGCAGTTGTCTTAGTAGGAATGGTTTTAGCACCAACAACCGGAGTTGTCGCCGCCACAGTAATTGTCATGGGAATGTTGTCATTACCTGTAATGATCCGCTATGGCTATGCTAAAAAATTAGCTGCTGGGGTAATAGTTGCTTCCGGTAGTTTAGCCCAGTTAATTCCTCCGAGTTTAGTCTTAGTAATTCTTAGTGATCAAATTGGTCTTTCTGTCGGAGACTTATTTTTAGGGGCATTCATTCCCGGATGAATGTTATCTGGTTCTTATATTCTCTATATTTTAGGACTAGCTTTTTTTCAACCGGAAAAAGTTCCACCTATCTCTGCAGATGTGGAAATTCCTCAAGGTAGTCAATTAATTAAGAAAGTTTTTAAAGCCGTTGTTCCTCCTATTCTTTTAATTTTTGCAGTATTAGCCAGTATTCTCTTTGGTGTTGCGACTCCCACAGAAGCAGGCGCTGTAGGTGCAATTGGTGCTTCTATTCTTAGAGCTTTTAATAAACGTTTAACACCGCAATTAATTCGTGATGCTGCTCATTCTACAGCAGTAATTACAGCTTTAGTACTGATGATTTTATTCTGTTCTTCTATGTTTAGCTTGGTGTTTGATGCCTTAGGTGGAAAAACTCTTATTACTAATTTAGTAACAGGTTTACCAGGAGGATATTGGGGATTTTTAATTATTAGTAATTTAGCAATCTTTGCTCTGGGAGTTTTTCTGGAATTTATGGAGATTTGCCTTATTGCCATGCCTTTATTTTTACCTACTGCTCAAGCTTTAAATTGATATGGTATGGTTTGGGGTGGTAATAGCTATTAATTTACAAAGGGCTTTTATTTCTCCATCTGTGGGATTTTCTCTGTTTTATTTACAAAGTGTCGCCCCTAAAGAGGTGAGTACATTTGATATTCATAAAAGTGCCGTTTCTTTTATGGTTTTACAATTTATTGTGTTACTAATTGTGATTCTTTTCCCACAAACAGTTTGCTGGTTAATTGATATTTCGGTAACTACTGGGACTTGAAAATTAAGGTCAGCAACGGTAGAAAAAATAGGCCACTCACCGATAATATATCTGAGCGATCACTTCCCATCCCACAACATAAAGACTCGTTAGCTTACATACTTGAGGTATAAAAAAATCTTGACCCATCATCTACTTCCTCTTGCAAATAGTCTGGCAGTGAACCAATACGTTCAACTAGGAAGGTTTTATCAAGTGTGAAAATTTGAGACACGTTAGTTACCGGAGGAAAAATATTTGTCGCATTAGAAGCAATCATAAAAATCCAGTATTAAGATTATTATTTGTTGGTATATCCTTTATCCTTTCTTCTAGTTAATATTTGGGTTAATCTCCTTTGGCTTAGAATCAGTTGTAAAAGGAAAGGTAGTAGATTAATGTATCGTACACTTTTCGTACTGAAACAGATCTTAGCCTTTTTATCTCAAGCTATTGAACGTAAATATCAAGTCGTTGAAGGCATTTATCTTCCATCAGGTTAGTATCTTTTCTTCTGAATTAGTACTACATAAGTAATTTTGATAATTACTTATGTCTACCGATCAATATATTATGTCTTCGACATTACTACACACCACCAAGTACTTATCAATCGCTCTTCGGAGAAAAAGTTTTTGGTTTACTGATTAGTATTCTGCAAATCATACTTTAACCAATCACAACCATCCACAAGTCATCGATCTAAATTCCGCACAGGCCACAACCTCGCTGTATTGTCAAATGATGGGGTAGCGATGGTTTTCCCTTAAGATCAAACCAATATCCATCTTCATTGATATATTAGACCTCTTGCACAATTATTTCTCTGGTATGATAGAGCGTCTTAGATTTTAGATATTTTTGCTGTTCTTTGCGATCACTAATTCAAATATAACCATGTAAGAGTAATCCAAGGAAAAAATGATCCAAAACTAGGGATACTGAGAGAATAATTAGCATGCAGTATGCTTTATGTCTCCAGAATGATTAATCTAAATAAGTGATAGCCTAAGGTCGTTGTATATCAAGACAGCATAAAAGCTAAAAGGAAGTGACCGAAGACAATTCATGGCAGAGGTAGTGAAAGAATAGGGACGAGGAGGAGCAACAATTGCAGAACGAGAACTAGGGACGCACAATTCGGAAAGGGATACACGAGTTAGGGCATGGAATATCGATAGCAGACTCATTCCAGCTCAGAGGCAGAAAACCAACAGAACATAGACTACCAAACTTACTAGAAGATATACGCTCAATTGTAGAGCCACAAAGCCAAACAGACTCAAGTTTTGAGAGTACAAGGTTGTATACCAGGCTGTCAGCAGTGCAAGTTCGTTATCAGTTGATAGAAATCAAAGGGTATCAAGATGAAGAACTCCCAACATCTGAGGTAATTCGACAACTATTGAATCAACTAGTACCGCCGTGAATTTAAAATGCTTCTTTCAGAAGAGCTACGCTAACAAAATAGTGCTTCCAGCAGGCTGCGCCAACAAAATTCACCATTAGATCTATCAGGAAAATTAACTTGGTGTCAAAAAAATGCTAGAAGGGAATTTTGATCGTCTACCAAAAGGAAAAATCCACTTAATTATATTCAATAATATCCACATCGTAGACAACAAATACTGGGAATAACTAACCATCAGTTTCAAGACTTGTTAGCCCAAGCTGAAATACAGCATAAAAAACTTTAACCTGAGATAGAAAGTGAAAAGATACATATAAATCAGAAAGGAGGAGGGTGGAAACCGAAACTAGAGATAAAAGAAGAGGTATGTCTATGCTTGTTCTATTTGAGGAAAATGCCAACATTTGAGGTTTTAGGTTTGCATTTCAGTATATCCAAAACGGAAGCAAAGGACACATTTCATTACTGGCTAGAGACATTAGGAAATGTTTTGCCTGCTAGTCTCCTTGAACAGGTAGAAAAACATGATAGCGATTATGCGATCTCGATAGAACTATTAATGGAATTTCACTTAATAGTGGACAGCATGGAACAGCCAGGAGCAAGGCCTTCAAATAATCAGGAGCAAAAAAAGTATTTTTCAGGTAAGAACAAGCAGCACACATTTTGTCATCTTACTAGAAGGAAAAGATATTATCGATGTAGAAGTAGGAGAAAAAGGCCCAAACATTGATATTAGCTTATTTCGAGAGCAACAAGAAAAGTTCCATAACAACCAAATATTTGAAGATGTTTGAAGGAGATAAAGCATATCAAGGAGGAAAGAACATTAGCATACCTTATAAGAAACCACGTAAAGGAGAATTAACCTCAGAACAAAAGGCACGAAACAAAGAGTTTTCCAGCAAGGGTATTTTTGTCGAAGAAAAAATGGTTTGTTTAAATCCTTTGTTGAAGCGACTGACGTTTTGGATCATTTTTGAGTTGGTACACTCTAGAAGATTATCACTCCACAAAACCAATAACAGAAAACCTTTATAATCGGGAATATCGGGAATATATAGAGATTTTTGAGTCAACCGGCTTATCTTCAGGTTGGGCTTGGGTGTACTTGATGACACCCGAAAAACTTCACCAACTAGGTTTTATTCCTCAACGAGATGGTTGTTGGAGCAAGTCCTGACTTCTAACTCCTGAATGCTAGACTTGATTAATTGATATCTAATTCTGTGTCTTTTTCTGTGTCTTTTTCCAGAGTTTTTGACTCATCAATTGGTGTTATTGGAAAAGCTATTGCTGTTTTGGGAATTTCAATGACTGGGTTGTTCAACGCTACCATTAGCGGTGAAGCCGGGACTGCTGGCTCTGTTGTGACCGCTATTGGTTGTATTTTCTGTTGTACTAGTTGCAATTTGTTTGTATTACCAGGAATTAAGCCAGATATTGAGCCGATGACACAAGCCGCTACAGCTACACCACCAACCAACCAACTTAACTGGGTACGGCTGCGTAAACGTTTCCATACCTGTCCAAATGTAACTTCTGGTGAGTTTTGAGATGCTGGTATAGGCATGGACTTTACACCTTGCCTTAACTTTAGTAGTCGCTGATACAAGCATTGAACTGAGTCATCCGTTGCCAGCCATTCTTCGACTTGCCGACGTTCAGATGCTGTCACTTCACCATCAAGATAAGCACTCAATAACTCGAAGTGATCGGCTTCTTTATGCCCTTGGTTATCGTGTTTCTCCATATCCATAGCACCCGTTAATTCATTGGTATGTTGAGCCATTCCATTTGATACATCACTAGAGAGTTGGGAGTGGGAACGGTCGTAGAACTGAGCATCAGTATTCATTTTAACGTTTTTACCAATTCATACACGGTGAAACAAAGGAGATTAAGTACGAGAATTTAGTTAAATTTGCTTCCATGAGGCAGGAAAAATCTATTTTTGCAGGAATTTTTAATATGTTTAAATTCTGCCATAGAACAGAGGAAACAGATTGTAAATTTAGGTATCTAGATAGGTTTGCAACTGTGCTTGTAATCTAGATCTGGCTCTAGCTATTCTCGATTTGACTGTTCCTAATGAAACGCCTGTAATTTCGGCGATTTCTTCATAAGCCATGCCTTCAATTTCTCTGAGAACAATTGTAGTACGGAATACTTCTGGTAAATCCGCGATCGCATATCGCAATTGTTCGTAAAATTCCCTGGTTGTCAGTTCTTCTTCTGGACCTGGAGTGTCACCAGCAATTTCCCAATCCATTTCGCCATCTTCTAGCGAACGAGGAGCATCGAGTGATAGGGGACTAACCACCCGTTTGCGTTTACGCAACTCATCGTAAAACAAGTTAGTGGCAATACGGCTTAACCAGCCCCGAAATTTAGCAGGTTCTTGTAATCGGTTAATATTCCGATAGACTCGAATCCACAGTTCTTGAGCTAAATCAGCTCTGTCAGACCAATCAGGGGCTAGGTGGTATAAAACCCGATCAACCTGAGTCTGATAGCGACGCAAGAGTTCTGCAAAGGCAGCTTTATCTGGCCGCAGTCCTGCTTGACAGCGTAAAATTAGATCGTGATTTGAGAGTTTGTCAACTTGCACCGATGCTTCCGAATAAGTTGCATCAACCCTTGACCAGGATACCGTAATCGCTTGACTCATAGATCTTACTGGCGTTAAATTATCCCCTGCTATTAGACAGGATAATTTTTCATAAGTTCCGACGCTAGGTGACGGATTTATGAGATAACCACAGCCGTATAAATCAGGAATTACTAAAAAAGTGTTGAGCGTACATTGCTGGGTCTTGGGTTTAGGGAAAAAAATTAGTAAAATGTATTCACTTGAACAACTGACTACTACCCCTTGACCAAAAACAGGGTGTGGGTGATGGGGCATTAGGCATTGAGAATTACCTTCTTATACTCCTGACTCCTGCTAAATTATGAAGATATTGTCAGCCTAATGAGACAACTGATAATAATTGATAAATTTTTTGCTAATTGACTGGTCTGGGTAGTCCATAATTTTATAGAGCCAGATAGGTCAGGGATAAAAAATAAGCGATGGCAATGGCAAGAAATGAATCTGTAGCGCGGATGGTAATGTTCCTCTGTTTTGGCACAGCAATTTTGTCTCTGGCTGTCCATTGGCATACTATGAAAACGACAGGGCAGTTAAATCAATCAGGATCCACGACATTGAGGAAAAATCCCACCACCCGCACTGACTCTGGTAAAAATTCCCCAGAAGGTATTGGTATTGGAGAAGTGGCTTTGGGGGTGTCTGTACCTCCATTAGCAGCGAATTCCTCTGTTACCAAGCCTGGGACTAGGTTAGTACAAGGTAAGCCAAATCCAGATGGTGCTTTGGACAAATCAAAAAAGACAAAGTTGGCAGTTCCAGAAAAAGGAGAGAATAAAAAGGAAAATAATAGTCCCAAGGGATTTTTCTTCTCGGGTGTAGCTCAAGCTAAATCTTTTCAGGGACTGGAAGTTAGTCGAACACAGGCGATAGTTGATTTAAGTGATCGCCGCGTCTATGTTTACCGCTATGATGAAGTGATAGCTAGTTATCCAATTGCTGTAGGAAAGAAGGGTTGGGAAACGCCCACAGGCGAGTTTCAAGTCATACACAAGCAACATGATCCCATTTGGAAGCATCCAATTACTGGGCAAGTATTTGAACCAGGTACTGATAGTCCTTTAGGAGATAGATGGATTGGGTTTTGGTCAGATGGAAGAAATGAAATTGGCTTTCATGGTACACCTAATACTGACCTAATAGGAGCAGCAGTATCTCATGGTTGCCTAAGAATGCGTAATTCTGATGTCCGAAAGCTGTATGAACAATTGAGTTTAAGCACACCAGTTTTGGTGAGAAATTAGTTACTTGTCAGTTGTCAGTTTTTAATATTTGCGACTGACTAGTGACTACTGACTAGTGACTACTGACTAGTGACTACTGGCTCCTAACTACTGACTAAGGATGTGATTTTTGTTCAAAATTGGGTGCGTAAACTTGGAGTAAGTTACTAACTTGGCTGAGGACTTCATTACCAGTGTGTTTGCTTAAGGCTTGACGTTCTGGGAAGAATTCAGGTCTATCTAAGTAACAATCAATGGCTTTGGCTACTTGTTGAGAAATCAAGTTCTGAAGTTCTGTTTTGGCGCGTTGGCGCTGGTAATTCGCTCCTTCTTCCGTAGTAGCATACAGAGGTGGAAGACGATTAAGAGCGTAAGCGGTGATATCTCCCACGTCCAGAGAGCTTTCAGAAGTGGCTTCGATTGCTGCTACTTTGCCGATTACTTCAGTTAGTACCAATTCCTCCATGACGTTAATAAATTGTTTACGAGGTACTGCCACTACTTCACCAGTCAACAATGAACCCATTAGTCGATCTAGAGCCATGTACTCTTCAATGGAGAGATCTGAGGCGTTATCACAAATTCGCCCAACTTCGGCTTCCATTGCTGGTGTGAGATAACCATCCTGAAGGGCTTGTTCGACAATTTTTTCAATACTCATAATTAATTCTCAGGATTAAATTTAAGCAATACAGGGAATAGACAAAGCAGTTGATCATACGAAACAAATTCAGAATTCATAATTATGAATTTAATTACGAATTATTAATCAACAACCTTGGTTTGCCAGGATGTGGGATCAATAGATTTTCCATTGACATATAAACCCCAGTGCAAGTGCGGGCCTGTGGAAGCACCTGTTGAACCTACTCCACCAATGAGTTGACCAGCTTTGACAATATCTCCTTCTTTGACATTAATGCGGCTGAGGTGCATGAAAATACTGGTTACTCCTTGACCGTGGTCGATGCCAACTACGTTACCATGAACGCGGAAACCTTGGGAAACTGTACCTACTAAAGCAACTCGTCCTGGGGCTGGGGCAACTACGGCTGAACCTGCTGCACCAGCGTAGTCTACGCCACGATGGTAGTAGTCATTTGCAAATTTACCATTATAGTAGCGACGTACACCATAGGTTGTCGTCATGCGTCCTTTATTTGGTCTGAGGAAAACTCCGTTCCAAGATTTTTCTGGTGTCTGTAGGGCTTTAAATTCTTTGACTTGCTGGAGTTCATATTCTGTGGCTTTTACTCCAGCTTTTCCTGGTGGTAAGGTGATACGTTGGACGGGAAATTTGCGGTCGCTTACTTTTACTGCTAAATTTATTTCTTGTCTATCTGCAGCTACTGTGACTTTTCTTACCTCTGGTTTTTCTAGTGGAGTGGTAGGAATAAAAGCGCGATACTTATTAGGGGAAATTGCAAAAGCTGGATATGTTTCTTCCCCAACTTTCACTGTGGGATTAATAACATTTTCTTGACTATCTACATCAATTATGACTGAAAGTGTATCTCCCAGTTTCGGAGCAGTTGGTGTTATCTGTACTTGTAATGCTTCTGCAGGTAATGAAAAAGCAATAGGGACAGCTGCAACCATTCCCATGAAGATTCTATTTGCACGGTTGATGATAGCAACACACTGAAACGTATTCTGCGGATTAATAGCTTGAGTTTTGCTAGTCATAAAGAAAGTTATGAAAAATGTAATGTATTGTTTCTGTTTCTCAACAGACTAACTTATTATCTCTGGTATTTCCACTTCCATATCAAAATTAGGGGTCTGGGCATTGGTTATTGGCCATAGGAGTAGATTACGAATTGTTTTGAATTGTTTTGAATTGTTTTGAATTGTTTTGAATTGTTTTAAGTTATTCCTGCCAAATTTGCTACCACAGTGCCTAATTCCGCAGGATTGACAGGTTTCGGAATATGTAATTCAAAACCAGCTAATAAGGCTTGGGTGCGGTCTTCTGCTCTAGCAGAAGCTGTGACGGGGACTGCAGGAATTTTTCCTCCCTGATGACTAGTTAGATTTCTAACTTTATGAATTAGTGTATAGCCATCTTCTTCTAGCATTCCAATATCGCTGGTTAATATATGTAGATATATTTGTGACAAATCTCGTACTGTCTCTGCTACATAATTAATAATTAACGCTTAAGCATGATATTGTCCTAAAATTGTGGTCAGCAAATTCCGTGCATCTGCTTCATCATCAACAACAAGTACGAGTAACCTCTGATATAGTTAATCTACTTATATATGCTCAATAAGCATGCTATACTTCATTGAGCATATATGAGTAGATTTGGATAATTATTTTTATTCAGTTGCCAGCCCTTACAAGATAGATAATTGCTGTTTCACAAAATCATCATCAACGAGAAGTTGCTGTTGCTCTGATGTATTGTATTCAACAGTAACGGCTTTCATGGACAGATTGACGATGAAGGTGGCTCCCTACTCAAGTCCGGGACTGGTAGCTGAGACTGTGCCTCCATCCTACAGCTTGTCAAAAGTATGTAAGGATTCAGGTCTAAGCTAGAGGGATTAAAGAAGGTGTCTGCAAGGTAGAGTTAACCATTGCTTTGATAGGTTGGTCACAAAACTCAATTAGAGAAAGTGCTTGAGGGCGACAAGTTTGTATAACCGTCAATAA
>CAKZGI010000310.1 GCA_936914905.1 uncultured Trichormus sp.
ATCAAATCTGAAGATTGTTGTTGATGAATTCTTGCCCCAATGGAATTACACTCCTAAACCAGAGTTACAGGTTATTTAATCCACTATCCTTTATCCTTACTGTTTTTTCTATGGCTTCCAAGTCTGTTATCTGACTTTTGTCTAACAATCTTGCCAATTCTTCTAAGCAGGCTTTGAGCCGTTCTGTTTTATCCTGGTTCATGGTTGCTAATACACACTTCATATTCTCCTAAAACTTGTCTATCTTCCAATAGTGGATGCTCCCGTTCGAGGTAAGAAATATCTAGTACCATATAACAAAAGTGAAAAAGGGAGAGCAAAGTCTCAATAAATTGCTAATCATTACTACACTTATGAAATCGGTGGTGCAGAAATAAAAACACCAATTGGACTGCATAATCACCGCCGCAAATAACACAGGTGTAATTACGGAATCGTAGGTGTAATTACCATAAATTACATATAAAATGTGTACTGTTTGACAGTGCCGGAATATCATAACTTCGCACTGAAAGCAGGGATATTTGTTCACAACTGTGATATGTTTGCCATTAAAACACAATTTACTGCTGAACAACTAGAAGGCAAACTAAAAAAAATTCGCCTAGATATTGAAGCAGCAATTCCCACCGGATTTAATGAAAATAAATATGTAGAAAAAGCAGTAACTAACTAGCAACGTTGGCGAGATTTTTCTAACTTGCATCTTGGTGTGCAAGACTTAGAAAGCAAAGCCATGAAACAAATAGGTTCTCTGGAGGGAGGAAATCATTTTATCGAGGTTTGTCTCGATACAGAGAACCACGTTTGGCTGATGTTGCATTCCGGTTCTCACAACATTGGTAATAAATTAGGACAATGCCATATTAATACAGCCAAAGAATTAGCAGAAATGGCAGGTGGGAAATTACCTTATCGAGATTTAGCCTACTTTGTTGCTGGTACATCAGAATTCCAGGCATACTGGGAAGATTTACAATGGGCGCAAAATTACGCGCATTTTAACCATGATGTAATGATGGCACGATTTAAACACATCATCGAAAAATATCTGACAGGAAGAAAAGTTACTAAACCTTTATTAGAGGTAAATTGTCGTCAAAATTACGCCGAAAAGGAAGTACATTTTGGCTAGAATGTGTATGTAACTCGTAAAGGTGCGGTTCGCGCTCAAAGAGAAGATTATGGTATTATTCCTGGTTCAATAGGAGCAAAATCTTTCATTTTCAAGGGGAAAAGCAATGCTCATAGTTTTTCCTATTGTAGTCATGGTGCAGGACGTTTAATATCAAGAAATAAAGCCAAAAGCGTTTATAATCTTGATGATTTAATCGCCCAAACATAGGGTGTAGAATGCCGTAAAGATATGGGAGTTTTGGATGAAATTCCTGGTGCTTATAAACCCATTGAACAGCTCATGGAAAACCAAGCTCATTTAGTGGAAATAGTAGCAATACTCAATCAAGTTCTTTGCGTTAAAGGTTAAATAAGGGTGGGCATTCATGAATAGTAGTTGAAACAGGGGATGCTCAATTAAGCAATTATTAACAAGACCAAACTTATAAAAGGTAATTAGCGGGACTTGATTATGACTAAGTTAAGAGTTAATTAGGATACACGATTATTATGTGATTTTGAGGGGAAGGAGAATTTACACTGAGAAAAATAGTATACTTTTTTCGGTGCTTATATTACTCTGACCAATTTATCTCTGGTGACACTTTTATGTTAACTCCTGTAGCAACAATCAGCATTTTTCAGGAACAACCAGACTCAAAAGTATTTTCATCAGGTGCAACCATCTTTGAAGAAGGACAGTCTGGTGATTTTATCTATGGTATTCTCAAAGGAGAAGTGGAGATATTAGTTAATGACAAAATAGTAGAAACAATACAAGCAGGTGAAGTTTTTCGTGCAGGTGTACTCGTAGGAATAAAACAGAGAAACTATACAGCGATAGCTAAAACTAGCTGCAAACTAGCTTTCCTTGATGAATACAGTTTTCTCTTCGTTATTCAAGAAACACCAATGTTTGCTATTCAAGTTATGAAAAGTTACTTAGAACGTCTAAATCGGATCGAACACAGTATCTAAACTTATACATCAATGTCCATAAACTCAACGATTTACTCAACTATTCTGCAAATTTCACACCTGTAAATGAAAGATGATTAAACTAGATCAGCTTTTAAAGCTATTAGGTATAGCCTCAACTGGAGGTCAGGCTAAACTGATGATTATTGATGGTGATGTCAAAGTCAATGGTACAGTTGAAACTAGACGTGGACGGAAACTCGCACCAACTGACACAGTAACAGTCACAGGAAAAACTTTTAATGTTGGGGATTTAACTTGATCTGATGAGATTCAAAAAAAATTGGAGTTTTTTAAACTCCAAGTTAAAAATAAATATAGCAGTTAGCTTTTTAAAACTCTTGTATCATAGCCCAAGGTGGCATAAGCTATTCAAGATTGAAGAATTTAAGCTAGTTTTAATGATTTTAGCAACTGCTATATTTATTTAGTTTTTGAGTAAGCATTCAGTTATCAAGCATCAGCAGTCAGCTTTTTCAGGCTAAGGCCAAAAATACCTATTTGATAATTAACCAACTTCTCAAATATTCTGACTCGTGACTCCTGAATTCTTACGTTTTTAAACTGTGACATTAAAGTGTTAAAGATTGAGGATTGGTTTCAATCAACTTCGCTAAATCTTGCAAGAACGTTGCCGCATGAGCGCCGTAAATAATGCGGTGATCACAGGTGATATTAACTTTCATTTGTTGACGTACACTAAATAAACCATCTGCGGTGGCTACAACTTGCGGACGGGATGCGGCGATCGCTAAAATTGAACCTTGTCCAGGTGGTAAAATCGCATCAAATGTATCTACACCAAACATACCCAGGTTAGAAAGGGTAAAAGTACCGCTGTTATACTCTTCTGGTTGTAGTTGTTTTGCTCTAGCCTTGTCTACCAAAGATTTCCAATTGCGAGATAGAGAATAGATATCTACTTGATCTGCTTCCTGCAATACTGGTGTAATCAAACCGCCATCATCCATCGCTACAGCTACGGAAATATTGATATTGGGATGATACACAATTCCTTGGTCTGAATAGCTGGCATTGAGTAATCGATGTTTTTCCAATGTCACCGCTACAGCTTTGGCCAATAGCGCCGTCATTGTCACACCTTTAGATTTAATTTGCTTGTAAAGTTTATCTAATCTATCAGTGGTAATTGTGTAACCAACATGGAATATAGGTACAGATAGACTTGTCACCATATTACGTACCACTGTATTTTGCAGAGTATTTAATGGTACTACTTGACCAGGAACAGCACTGCTCACAACTGGTGCAGTTACAGCGGCTGGTTTTGCAGGTGCTGGGGGTGTGGCTGGAATAACAGGTGGTGTCGGTTGAGTTGGGGTGAGAGCAGGGGTAGTGGGTGGCTGAACTTTATTACCAACAGCAGCTTCCACATCTTCGGCCACAATGCGACCATAAGGACCACTACCTTTAAGGTTATTTAAGTCAACCTGGAGTTCTTTTGCTAACTTGCGAGCGCGGGGTGACACTATTAACCGTTCTTCCCGATGGTTAGAACCATTTTGAGAGGCTGTGGCAGGTGTGGGTACGGTTGCGGCTGCGGGTATGGGTGTGGGTGTTTCAGCCACTGCACTACCTCCACCAGCCATAGTCTTAGCAGCTTCAATTTCCGCTTCTGTTTCTGCTACGTAAGCTATCGCTGCGCCAATTGGGGCTGTTTCACCAGCTTGTACTATAATATGGGCTAGAAATCCCTCATAGAAAGATTCCACATCCATATCAGCCTTATCCGACTCAACAACCACCACTGTTTCGCCTTTTTCCACCTTATCCCCTGGCGATTTTACCCAAGAGACAATCTTCCCCTCTGTCATGGTGGAACTCAGCGCCGGCATAAATACTTCATGAATGCTCATAATGGTGGTTTCAGAATCAATAATTTTATGGAATTTAACAGTTGTTGCCAGATCGAATTGTATCCCGGCATGAGGATTTTTTGGTAGTTTCTGTGTAGGCTGTGGGGTGTGGGGTAAATTAGTCCAAAGTCCAAAATCTAAAATCCAAAATTCTCCTGCCTTTGGAACTTAAACCCACAATGGGTGTCAATATATAATCATGCTCCTCACCACTTCTGCACACAGGAAATTTGCTTATTAGCAGTGGCTAGGGGCGCGAATTGAATTTAAAGCTCAAAATTGGTGCTTAAACTGTTTCAAATTCCCCTTTAATACTAATTATTATGTCGGCAAAGTTGAAATTCTTTTTAATTTTGATCTTCAGCGTTTTTGCCACTGCTGCTGGAGTGTATATGATCCAGCATCAACCACGGCCATTAATTACTGGGACTGCCAATGGACAACAGCAACTGTTATCTATAGAACAGGAATCTTCAGAACTGCTGGCTTACCCTGATCGTTCCCATTATAAAACCATTCCTTTAAACAGTATTAATTCTGTTCTCCAAGGCAGTAATCCTGCAACCCTGGCTTTGAATCTCCTGGATGAAGTGACATCAGTGCAAGGAAAACCCCAGGTAGAGGTGGCATATCCCCAACCTAATCAAGCTTTAGTAACAATTATCCAGGTTAAGCAAGCAAAAAATCATTCTGTAGGTGCGATTAAATACCGAGTAGAAATGAGCCGCTTTGGGCGATCGCTTTTAGTCAGTTCACCCCCAGTCTGGGAAATTATCTGGGCTGGATTCCAAGTACAATGTTTCTCTAAAAGTCCAACCCAGAATAAATTTACCCAAAACTGTAATTAATCATTAGTCACTAGTCCTTAGCAACTGACTACTGACCACTGACTAAATTTTAGATATCGCCGCGAATTTCTTCGACAATACCATCCCTCAGCACTACTTCAACTTGCATTTTGCTAATTAAGTTGTCTCCTGGTTCTACTCGAAAAAAGCCTTCCATTTGAAATTGGTTGACTTCTTGATCTAACTCTAGAAACTGCACTTGCTGGAGATTTTGTAGCAATTGATTTTTCTGTTCTAAAAACTCACTTTTCTTTTGATTAACCTGAAGTTGGATATTGTCGATTTGTTGGAGAGTCTGGGGTCCTGGTGGTTGTAAACTTTGTTTTTGAATTGCTGAAATTGCTCTTTGTCCTTCTACATCTAGTTGTTGCAGTTGCTGATCAAGTTGATTAATCTGAGCTTGTAGTTGCTGTTGCACTTCCTCTTTCCAGAGGGGAGTAACGATGACTTTAACGTTAACGCCACGTTTTAAAAGCAATTGAGGGTTGGAGACATCCATAAAAATTTCGCGTTCACTTTGATAGTTTGCAGATCGAATTACTTGGCAAACATTCCGTCGATAATATCGTGATACTCTTCCGTGACGACGTGACGACGGATTTTTAGAGTTTGTGTCATCATGCCATTTTCAATGGAAAAGGGTTCGATAATCAATTGGAATGGGCCAATCCGGTCATCGGCTCGATAACCGGGACGGTTTTTTACTTCCCGATTCAATTCTTGCCGAAACAAATCCTGGATCATTTTAGTCTCTAAGTCAATTTTTTGACCGCTGGAGGCAGTAATATTATCATTCTGATTTGCTGCCGATTTTTCCAATGCTTCGAGATTGGGAACAATTAACGCCCCAAGGCTGCGCTGGTCTTGTCCCACTAACATGATTTGATCAATGTAGGGCGATCGCAAACAAGCCTCTTCTATCGGTTGCGGTTCGATGTTCTCCCCATTGGTTAAAACAATCGTATCCTTTGCCCTACCAGTTAGCACCAAGTCGTTTTGGGGTGTCAGCCAGCCCAAATCACCACTATCAAACCAACCTTCAGCATCTATGACTTTTTTGGTGGCTTCCGGATTTTGATAATAGCCCTGCATAATTTGTGGCCCTTTGAGCAACACCAAACCACGTTCTCCTGCTGGTAGTGGCTGACGAGTCTCAGGACTAACTATCTTAACTTCTGTTCCGGGAATTGGTTGCCCAGATGATCCACGCAAATTTCGCCAAGGACGACGGGCATTTGTGACTGGTGAGGTTTCCGTCAAGCCATAGCCCTGTAAAATTTCTACACCAATTATTTCAAAAAAGTTATCTATATGTCGGGGAAGCGCACCACCACCACTAATTACCTGCTTGATTTTGTCACCTGTAGCTTCCCGTACTTTGGCATAAACTAATTTTTCTCCCAGTGTTTGGAATGGCAACAGAGCTAATTCTAGTATTTTTGCTCCTAATCGCTCAACAGCTGAGGCATTAACATGATCTAAACTCAATCCTTCAGCAATCCTCCTCGCTTGGATATATTTCTGGCTCATATCCAATAAAAATCTAATCAACTGTTGTTTTTTCGCAGGCTGGGAACGAAACTGCTTTTGCACTCCTTCATATATTGATTCCCACAATCTTGGTACAGCAATAATATAATTAGGCTTAATTTTTTTTAAATCATATTTGACAGAGCGTAGATTTGTGTAAACTTGAGTGCAACCTTGAGAAAGCAAGAAATACTCTCCACTCCGTTCATAACTGTGCCAAGTAGGTAAAATACTCAGAACTATATCTCCAGCTTGAGGTTGTACTACTGTTCCCAAGGTTGTAACTTGGTGCAGCAAGTTGCTATGGGAAAGCATTACACCTTTGGGCTTACCAGTAGTACCCGATGTATAAATTAAGGTTGCCAAGCTATCACGGCTTTGTTTGATTGCTGCTAAGGTGTGGTTGCTGCTAATTTCTAGTAACTGGGAAAAGTTCACCACTTGCAAATTTTGTGCTGTTGGTGGTGTTTCATCGGAAAGAAGAATGACCAGTTTAACAGGTAAGTCCTTCAGACCCTTCTCTAGTTTCTGGAATGTTTTGATATCCTCGACCACCAGCACAGTACTACCGCTATTAGCAATAATAAATAATAGTTCTTCTCGTTCGGCTTGGGCGCTACGCACTGCGTTCACAGCCCCAGCAGTCATGATACCTTGATCAGCAATAAACCAGCGCGGACTGTTATCAGCAATTAGGGAAATGCGTTCTCCAACGTTGGGTGTTTCACTGTCACCCATATTCATTCCTAATGACTGCAAACCTACTGCAAATCGTTGGATTTGATCTGCTAACTGACTATAAGTAATCTTAACTTCTGGTTTAGCGTGGGGGTTATGGAGGGCAACAGTATTACCAAACTTTTTGGCAGCTAAAGGCCAAATTTCTGGGAGCGAATCTACATTGGTATAATCTACCAAACGCTGTAATTCCCGGTATTCTTGCTCGGTGACGTTATATAAAAAAGAAGCGGTAGGTTGTTGTATTTTTGTCATAACGCAATGATTGAGTAGTAAACCGATTGTTTTTGCTAATAACAGTATTTAATATGCAACTTGGCTACTGTGTATAACAATAGCGCAATTATTACAGTCATATTTACAAAACTTTATGTTAAACTAGTTTTATCTAAAGAAAATGAAATGATTGAGCTTTGTTGCTGTTCCGTGCATTTTGCAGATCCTGTTACTCAATGGACAAATAATGGAGAATTTTTAATTCGTAATTATCTAAACCGTAAACCCAGAAATCTAGTAACAGCAAGATATCATGAATCAGAAATCAGAATGCTTGTCGAAACGAGAATCTCAATCACAGCCATTTTTTATTTTTCATCACTTCAATAGCTACAAGCATTGTTGATTATGTATTCTGTATTCTCACTAAAAATAAGGAATCTCTACATTCTTGAATTACGAATTACTTGTTCCTAGTACAGTACGGCGTAAATAAACCAACCATTCCAAATCTCTTAAGAGCTCACGCCGTATTCATTTTGAATTTTGTTGGCGCAGCCTGCTGGAAGCACTATTTTGTTAGCTTAGCTCTTCTGAAAGAAGCATTTTGAATTCACGGCGGTACTAGATAATTTCTCAAGGAGGTGATTACCTATAGGTTTAATGGATGCTGTATTAATCACGGTCATGAATGCTGCTGCTTGTCTAGCATTGCCCAAGCTTTTATCTATGCTTTTGCCTCCTCAAACCAACCTTCCTAAGTCATCATCTATGGATTCTCAGTTGCAAAAAGCCAGGATAGAAATTACTAGTTTTCCCTATTGTACAGCTTATGCTTTAACTGGCCGCCATTTCTGTAAATTTAGTCCTCATTTTTGTTCTAAATGTTCTCCTAATTGAAGGGAATATTGGCATTGATACCAGGCTAATTTGATATTTTTGATGGGGAAATTAATCAAAATCAGGGTAAGAGGAAAAACTATTCACCTTTTACCCTTCTATTTTGCTCACTTTTTATGAACTTGATTAAAGATATACTAAGTTATTTAACTTAATATATCTTTATGTAAATAAACATCAATACTATATTTGGTTAACTTATATCTAATAGAAGAAATTCAAAAACTAACAGTTATGCCAAAACAACCGTTTTAGTACATACTAAAAATTAATATTACAAATCATTTTCTTTTAAGGAGGAATTATCCATGAGTTTAATAGATTGTGTACTTTTAACTCTGTTAAATACTGTTGTTTGTCTAGTTTTACCTAAACTATTATCTATGATTAGTGCTACTGAAAAGACTCAAATAAATCAAGAAGAACAGCATATTAATGTCCCTATATCAGAACCTAACCCAGAAATTCCTAGTTTTTCGTAAGATTTAAGAAGCGATCACATCTCAGATCAGGGAAAACACACGTAGGAATTCAGGAGTCAGAATGTTTGATTAATTGGTTAATTATCAAACAGGTATTTTTGGCCTTAGCCTGAAAAAGCTGACTGTCTAACTTTTCTTCAAACTATTCCAACCCCTGTTTAATGGAAGCAACTGCGGTGGACGAGTTCCCCAGCATCAAGCAAGTGGTGTGGATTGACGGGGATCTCCCAGTATTCAGATATCCGCTCAAATAAATCGGATATTTTGCACAAATTATTTATTAATTTGTGCAAAATCTTGTTCTAACTTTAGTAAAGCTTCCACACGCATCTCAGTTGCAGGGTGACTGGAGAACAAATTACCTAAAAACTGTCGAGAAATGGGATGAATAATTAACAATGGTTCAAAAGCTGGATTAGCATTTAAAGGCATTTCTATTGCAGTAGCTTCTAATCTTTGTAAAGCCCTAGCTAAGGCCCGGGGATTACCTGTTAATTTTGCAGCACCAGCATCAGCAGAAAATTCTCTGGTGCGGGAAATTGCTAACTGAATAATTGTGGCGGCTATAGGTGCAAGCATCACTGTCACCAGCACACCCAAAGGATTACCACCTCTTTCATTATCTCTTGAAGCACCACCAAACCAAAGGCTGTAACTCAACATTTGTGCAAGGAAAGAAATTCCACCGGCGACAGTAGCGGCAACAGCTTGAGTTAAGGTATCACGATTAATAATGTGGGTGAGTTCGTGAGCAATTACGCCTTCTAATTCTTCCTCTGATAATATATTTAAAATGCCTTCAGTAACAGCAACCGCAGCGTGTTCTGGATCTCTTCCTGTAGCAAAAGCATTGGCAGTTTGTCCAGGAACAATGTAAACTCTTGGCATGGGAATATTAACACGGGCTGACAGTCTTTCTACCATGCGATAAAGTGCGGGTGCTTGGGCTTCGCCAACAGGTTGGGCATTATAAACTGCCAAAGCAATTTTATCAGATTGATACCAAGAAAATAGGTTTGTAACTGCTGCTAATCCAATGCCGATGATTAAGCCGCTACTACCACCAATTACCCAATAACTAATTGCAATTAATAAGCCACTAAGTGCTGCTAACAAAGCAGCAGTTTTCGTTTGGTTTCCCATATTGATATCTCCTGTTAATGCTGCATAATTTTGTTTAATTTTGACTAGATAACAGCATTAGTTTAGCTATGTCTTGATTGTATCCAGTTCAACTTTGATGTATAGTGATGAAAACCTGTCAGAGAAGTACGGGTCTCACGCTACATCTGTAAAAATATAATTGAGTGTAGGTGCTAGGGAATATTATCAAGAATCTTCAAATACATCTCATTAACTTCTTGTGAATTTCCCGAATTAGTCTCAGAGATATAGGTACATCCGCCAACCTTTCAAGACCATAATTAACAGCTGCGATATAGTTAACTACGTCAGCTAAATCTTGAGGATTATAGGTTCTAGTGCTTTAGCTTCAAATTCTAAAACATCCATTAGTGAGGCTTGTGTACCCTCAATCTGACTAGAAAAAACAGCTTCTTTCCGAACATACATAAATACAAATAAATCTGGGTTAGGCAAGGCATCTGTAGAACCATCTAGACGACCTAATGCTAAATCTGCTTGAGATAGTATTTGCCACATCTCCTGATCCATATTAATTTCAGGCACTGGAGGAAGTGGACTAGGGATAAAAGCTTGATATTTTGCTGGTTGCTCCACGTAAGCAACCCGCTCTGGTAACGTTGCTCATTATTATCGGTTTTGTTAACTATGATTTATCTAGTTAAAATTTCAAACAATATATTGTTTCGTTAATATAGTCATGCAGAGAAAAATATATGATATGATTAAGAAATTTTAAATTCTGGCATTAGCTTTAGTCCAATCCTGTTTTTTGCTGGAGTCGAGATTTCAACTTACCTATTAGACATCTCCAGACATCGGGTATCGACCCTGGCAACACAAGGCTTTTATCTTCTTTTTTCGAGATGGAAATACAGGAGATAATTTATGACCTGATTCACCAATCAAATTTGTCAATATGTTGCAAGATCCGAATCTGCGCGAATCGTTAGCTATTAGCTTAGGTGCGATCGCAGGTGTTTTAAGTCGCTATTACTTAAGATTGTGGTTTGCCCAAAGATTTGGTATAAATTTTCCCTATGGAACTTTTTTCATTAATCTCAGCGGTTGTTTAGCAATGGGATTCTTCACTACTTGGGCTGTGGAGAAGGTAGCAATTATTCTCCCAGAATTACGGTTGATGATTGCAACCGGTTTTCTAGGTGCATATACGACTTTTTCCACTTACGGTTTAGAGTCTCTTGCTTTAATGCGTAGTAGCAATTTATTAACTCCAACTGGTTATTGGCTTGGTAGTGCCATTCTGGGAATTCTCAGTGTACAGTTAGGTGTAATTATTGCTAAGTTTTGTAGGTAAACACTTATTGACAATCTATCAATAACCAGATGTATCTCCAGCAATGGGAAAAGCATAATCGGAAAACAGAGCATAATTATTATGCTCGCCTCTAGTTTCTTGATCAAGAACTTGGACAACTTTGTTATAAATATCTTCTGCTTGTTGGGGAGAATTACCAATGCTTGTTAATCCCAATTTACCAAACTGAGAAAGAGAACCCATGAGATGAAATACTGTCCCTGTTTCAGTTCCGCTATCAAAATGTAATCTTTGATGGGCGATGATATCCATTAAATCGTTGGGTAATAATCCCCGATAGCTGTCTTTTTGTAAGTTGTCTGTAGCGACGTAATATTTATGTTTTCCTTGCTGACTGTAAAATAAACCAGTGGACAGATCATAGCGTCCGTTGGTTAATAATTTCAAGGTCATGAATGGGTGAGTTGTACCACCTTTGCGGAGGTTAATTTCAATTGCTTGAATATCCCATTTACCATTACCTTGATTAACGGTGACAAAGTCAACACCAAATCTTTCTAAGATACCTTTCTCTGCAAGTTTTTTACCTACTTTCAAACCTAATTGCTGTAATTGTACTCGATAATTTTCATCAGCAGGAAAGCGACAACCGAGATAAATTTGTCCGTCTGGACCTCCGAGAATTTGGTCATGGGTGGAGAGGATTTCGACTTTTCCATCTGGTGTGATGCGTCCTTGGACACTGGGAGAAAATTTGGTTTCACCTTCAATATAAGATTCGACGATCGCACCTAATTCTGGGATCCGTTGGGAAAAATTTGTCCAACTTTCTTGTGTGGCTTGAAACCGCATATTTGAGAAGCTATAGCTAATTGCTGCTACTCTTTGAGAATGAGAACTTTGACCTGGTGCAACATCTATCAATGGACGGAGATCCAAAAGTGCATTTCCTTCTCCAGAAATGCCCTCATTTAGTTTCACAAGCATCCGTTTTAATGTCGGTTGACGTTCCCATAAATCAGCCGCTGCTGTTGCTAAATCTGCGGAATTCCAAACTAGTTCGCTACCATCTGGAAGAGGGATACCACTTTGAGCAAAAATTTGCCGACTACCACTTTTTGTCCCCCAAATCTGTAAATCTGGCGCAGCAGCATATAAAGGTACATTTAATTTCAGTGATAATTCCGCTTCCCAAAATGTGGAATTGTAACAAGCCATAAAAGCTTTATCTAATCGTAAAGCTTGACGAATTCTTTCCAACAAACGAGGACGTTCTAAAATCTTGTGAGTGAGGGGTTTCAGGGAAGCATCATAGGTGGAAAGTAATAATAAGCGATGACGGGCGTGGGAGAATGGTATTCCTGGTAATAGTTGTAAATAATAATCAATAATGCTGGGATGTAGTGGCATTGAGGTTACATAAATTAACCTAGTGCAGGGATTACGCAAGCGCATCAAAGAAAATAGTAATCTTTCTTCATAATGTTCACACCCTTCTATTTTTTGCAGTTCCCGCTGGTCAATACTCAAAGAGGGGATAATTAAAATATCTGCTTCACTGTTGTCAAATAACTCACTAGTTTTCCAGCGATCGCGTAAAGTTAATTGTAAGCTGCGAAATTTATCAATCTGCTCTAGTTCGGAAATATTTATTGTCACCATATCCCATACCCTCACTAGACCCGAATTATTCCTCATGTTATCTTAGGTATATCCTAAGGAAGACTTGACATGGAGATTTGCTCTGTATTTTTTTGTAAGTTAATATCTCCAACTCCAGATTATAAGTTGATATGATATACTCTTATATAGATAGTATCATAATTAGGTTTGATATTGATATAATCAATTAACATTTCTGTTAAATATGCTGGATAATTCATCATTCATAATCTATACATTATAACTTTAAAATCCTCTCTCAGAAGAGTGATAAAATTGATGATTAATTTATTTCTAGAGAACGATAAATAACACCATAATTATAGCTAAATTGAAAGCAGATGCTAAGGAAAAATCCTTGCATCAAAAGAGAGTTGTGTACTTGTTTTCAGTGGTTGGATTAAGAGTGTGTGAGATGTGAGGAGGAAGTTTAGAAAGTCGCGCCCATTTGCCATAAATGAGCGCGTTTTGCAAATATCCGGGGTAAAAAAGTCTGAACTTGCAAAGGATTAGTACCGCCGTGAATTCAAAATGTTTCTTTCAGAAGAGCTACGCTAATAAAATATTGCTTCCAGCAAGCAGGCTGCGCCAAGAAAATTCAAAATGAATACAGCAAAAGCTTTTCAGGGATTTGGAATGGGTAATTTATTTCCGCCGTACTATACTAGTGGGAGCGAAAGCAGAAAGTAAACCTTGGGTGGAAATTCTCTATCCAAGGTTTATTCTTAATAATTGCTGATTGATGATTGAGCATGAGATTTACAATACTAAATCTGGGGATACTTATTAAGTATATAAACAAAAAACATTACAACCACCACAAACACAGGAAGCACCTGGTTTAGAGTCAGAAATCAAACCAAAACCCAAAGCAGAAAATGAACCATATCGGGGTAGTGGTAAATTAAAAGATAAAATCGCCTTAATTACTGGTGGAGATAGTCGTATTGGTCGTGCTGTGGCGATCACATTTGCTAAAGAAGGTGCAGATGTAGCAATAGTTTATCTGTAAGAACATCAAGATGCAAACGAAACCAAAAATTTAGTTGCACAAAATCGACGCAATGCAGTATCTATTGTAGGTGATATTACTGGCGAGAAGTTTTGTCAGCAAGCGGTAGAACAAAAGGTAGGTGAGTTTGGTAAGCTTGATATTATCGTAAATAATGCGGCTGAATAACACCCTAAAAGCAACATTGAAGATATTAGAGAAGAGCAATTATAACACACTTTTATAACTAATATTTTTACGATATTTTTCCTTATTAAAGCAGCAATGAAGCACCTCCATGAAGGAAGTTCTATCATCAATACAACATCAGTAACAGCTTATAAAGACAATGCTCATTTATTAGATTATTCTTCTACTAAAGGTGCAATTTTAGCCTCTACTTGTTCCCTTTCTCAAAATCTAGTCTCCAAGGTAATTCGTGTCAATGATGTAGCACCAGGGCCAATTTGGACACCTTTAATTACCTCAACTTTTCCAGAAGAACAAGTAGAAAGGTTTAGCTCACAAGTACCAATGGAAAGAACCGGATAGCCAGAAGAAGTAGCACCTAGTTTTGTCTTTTTGCTTCTGATGATTCTTCCTATATGTCTGGTCAAGTTTTACATCCTAATAGTGGTGAAATAGTCAACGGTTGATTTTTTCAGGATATAAATAGCAGTTGAGGGAGAAAAAAACGAGAATAAAAAACCTTTACTCAAACAAATTTTCTAATTCTAGGTTCACAAACCTAGCAGTATTGATACCTGGTTCCCTAAAAAGTTGGGTATCTGGTTATCTAGTTTCCTCCATTAGAGGGATGAGTTCATTGATTATGATTGATAATCTTTCTAGGAAAGAAAGTATTATCAATCATAAGTACATCTATGGTATCCCCAACACAATTGCATGGTACAGAATTAGTAGATTGTGCTAGAGCAAATGCCAAACAGGGAATTAACATGGCTGCTTATCAGTGCGGCTATGGTGATGATATTAAAACGTTTGCTCAAGAATTATGTCAAGCTTGTGAAACGATGAATTTAAAAGTTAAAGAACTCAGCGAACTGATTACCGACCAGGATATGATTTTGACAATGGGTACGGGAGAAATTATTGCTCCTGATACGGCATCAGAACTTTAATCAGTTATCAGTTAACTGGCTCCTGAATTATGTTAAAGATAACCCCATCAAGAAAACTTAGTTAAGAATCCTAAAAGTTTTTTAGTTCTTGGTGTTAGCAGTGTGCGTCGATAAGCGTCCGCTGCTTTTTTAATGGCTTCGGCCTGAGTTGGATAAGGATGAATGACACTACTTAATTTACTTAAACCAATTTTATTCACAATTGCTGTAGTAATTTCCGAAATCATCTCACCTCCATGACTAGCAACAATTGTTGCACCGATAATTTCATCTGATCCTTTTTTGTGGTGAATCTTCAAAAGTCCTGCTTCTTGACTATCTGCGATCGCACGATCTACATTATTAAAACCAATCTTAATCGTCTCTATCTCAATACCCAATTTTTCTGCCTCATCTGCGTATATCCCCACATGAGCAATTTCTGGGTCAGTATATATTACCCAAGGTATTACCAGACTACTTAGCTGAGAACGTCCCAAACCAAACGGAGAAAACAGTGTATTTTTAATGACTATTCTGGCTGCCGCATCAGCTACATGGGTAAACTTCCAATTCATGCAGATATCACCCGCTGCATAAATATTAGAGTTAGTAGTTTGTAGATAATCATTCACCTTCACACCCAGTTTCTGGTCATACTCCACACCCACTGCTTCTAAATTCAAACCTTCCACATTTGGTATACGTCCTGCACCTACTAAAATTTCATTTACAGTCACCGAATCTCGATTACCATGAGATGAAAAATAAAGTCGTTTTCCTTCCGTTACTGTCACCACTTCTTCTAACTGACAATTGAGCACCAAGCGAATACCTTCATCAGTAAAAACTCGTTCCAAAATATCCGTTGCTTCCCTATCTTCTTTATTGAGGATGTGTGAACCATTATGAAATAATGTTACCTCACAACCCAAGCGTCGGAAGGCTTGTGCTAATTCGCAACCAATGGGGCCACCACCAATGACCGCCAATTTTTCCGGTTTTTGTATCAGAGAAAAAAGGTTTTCATTAGTTAAATAACCTGCTGCTTCAATACCGCAAATTTCTGGTTTAATTGCTCTTGCACCAGTCGCAATAACAGCTTTTTTAAACTTGAGGATTTGACCATCAACATCTATAGTATTTTTACTAGCAAATTTACCCTCACCTAAAAAAACATCAACTCCTAAATTTTTAAATCTGGCTGCGGAATCATGATGACTAATACCTGCTCTAATTCGTCGTAATCTGGACATTACTGTAGCAAAATCAACATTAATGTGTTGGGAAATATTCACACCTAAATCCTTAGCTTTCCACATTTCACCAATTACACGTGCAGACCGAATTAGAGATTTAGACGGTATACAACCAATATTCAAACAATCTCCACCCATGAGATTTTTTTCAATTAATGCCACTTTTAAACCCAAACCTAAACCCGCAGCACCTGCAGCTACAACTAATCCTGCTGTACCCGCACCAATGACTACCAAATCATAACAATCAGCTGGTTGAGGATTCACCCAATTTTCAGGATGAACATTAGCTACCAGCCTTTGATTATATTCATCCATTGGTAGAACTGTGATTCTCTCAAATTCTAAATTTGACATTAGTATTACCTCTGAATTCTGAAGTATAAACTAGATTTTCGACAGTCTTTAGGTAAAATATTCAGGATGTTCTCCTTACAAGAGATACCCCTTTAGCAATATTTTGTCAGTTTTATATTTAACATTTTCTAGGAAAAATCAGAAAGAAATCACGGATTACGAGTTATGAATTATTGTAAGAATTCAGGAGTCAGAATGTTTGAGAAATTGGTTAGTTATCAAATAGGTATTTTTGGCGTTAGCCTGAAAAAGCTGACTGCTGATGGCTGTTCCCGTAGCGTGCCGTCAGGCATTGGCTGAATGCTCACAAATTATTTTATGATACTTCCTCATCTAAAGCTTTCTTGGCTATCCGAGTTACATAAATTGTAACTGCAACGGTGGCCATAAACCCAACTATTCTGATTATCCATGTGAGAGTGGGATTTGTAGGTTGAGACTCTGTACCAATCAGAGCTAAATTTCCTGCTAAAGAACCGATGTAAACATACATAATCGTTCCAGGAATCATCCCTACTGAACCAATAAAATAATCTTTGAGAGAAACACCAGTAATTCCCAAAGCATAGTTTAATAAACTAAAAGGAAAGATGGGAGAAAGTCTCGTTAATAAAACAATTTTCAATCCTTCTTCTCCTACTGCTTGGTCAATAGCCGCGAATTTTTTGTTACCTGCGATTTTCTGATAAACCCAACCTCTAGTTACATAACGTCCTACGAAAAATGCTGCTGTAGCACCGAGAGTTGCACCAATAAATACATAAATAGAACCCCAAACTATGCCAAAAACAACTCCTGCACCTAAAGTTAAAATCGATCCTGGTAAAAAGGCAATGGTAGCAGTAATATAAATGCTAATAAAGGCTATAGCTCCAATAGTACCCAAATCTTCAATCCACTGCAAAGCATTTCTTAAAATTCCTTGAGGACTGAAAGTAGATGTATTGAGAGATGGCTGTGCTAAGGCAAAGTCTGGATATAATAAGCTAATTATCAATAATGTAAAAGTAATTAAAGTAGTCAGCTTCAGAAACTTGTATAAGTTTCTAATTTTTAATTGATAATTCATACCTTAAATTCTGCTGAATTTTTCTCGACGATACCATTTACAAATGCGTTGTGGTGAAACACCGAGTAAATAGGCAATGATGATGATTTGGTTCAGTATGGTAGTCATGAAAATTCCCTTTTTTAACCATCTTCGTGGTGATGTAGTTACAGGAACATCAAGAATGGCAATTTTATTTAGGTATTTTAACTTGTTAATTAGTACAAAGTCTTCCATGATGGGCATTTGGGGAAAATTGCCAACTTCGTTAAATGCTGATCTGGTTAAAAAAATAGCTTGATCACCGTAGGGTAATTGGTAAAGATGCGATCGCCATTTTACTCCCCACTCTACCAACCGTAACCCCCAATGCGGCGAATCTATCCGCAATGTAAAAGCACCAGCGACAATCCCTGAAGGTTTTAATACTGTGCGAATCATGGCATCAAATCCAGTAGGTAAGCGGGTGTCAGCATGGAGAAATAACAAAATTTCACCACTAGCTATTGCTGCACCTGTATTCATTTGTACAGCGCGACCGGGAGGAGAAGAAATAACAGTTACACCTAATGATTGGGCTAATACCGCTGTATCATCGTTTGATCCACCATCAACAACTATAACTTCTACATTATGACTGGGTTGAGTGCTGGTAATTGCAGCTTTAATATTATTCGCTTCGTTGAGAACAGGAATAATGATCGAAATTTGGGCATGATCAAGATATGAAATCATGAATAATGAGATTGCAGGAATACAGCTATTTTAATCGTGTTGAAAAACCGATTCAATATTTTTGCGTAGGTACTTACTAAGGCTGTTCCCGAACCTACCACAATCTTCAGTCTAGGTTTACTAGCTAGTGGTGTGGTAATGGCGCATCGTCGTCGCAGCTTTGTTAGTAACTAATACTGCACAACATTGTGTAGCTTGCACCCAAGATTATTACAAGTTGTTGTAGGCTGAAATTATAAATGTCGCCATAGGATAATACCTGTAGCGGCTTCTTGTTTTTTTATTCTCCATTAAATAGTCTATCAACAGCTACCAAGCTATCCCAGACATTAATTACAGTAAGCTATTTTAGTGCGTTTCTGAAAAATCTACAATGGCTACTGTTAACGACAACTACCTGAAACTGAAAGCTGGTTATCTGTTTCCCGAAATTGGCCGTCGGGTAAATGCCTTCGCGCAAACTAACCCAGATGCAAAAATCATCCGCTTAGGTATTGGTGATGTCACTGAACCCTTGCCAGAAGCTTGTCGGACTGCTATGATTAAAGCAGTGGAAGAAATGAGTGATCGCTCAACTTTCAAAGGATATGGCCCAGAACAAGGTTATCCTTGGTTACGGGAAAAAATCGCCGTCCAAGATTTCCAAGCACGGGGCGCAGCTATAGAAGCCGATGAGATATTCATTTCCGATGGTTCTAAGTGTGATACAGGCAACATTTTAGAGATTTTCGGCAAAAATAACGTTATCGCCGTTACCGACCCTGTATATCCCGTTTACGTCGATACTAATGTCATGGCGGGTAACACTGGTGAAGCCAACGAAAAAGGCGAATTTGAAGGTTTAGTTTATCTCCCTGTCACCGCAGATAACAATTTCACAGCAGAAATTCCTTCCCAGAAAGTTGATTTAATTTATCTCTGCTTTCCCAATAATCCCACCGGTGCAAGCGCAACCAGGGAACATTTACAAGCGTGGGTAAATTATGCCAAAGCCAACGGTTCAATCATTTTCTTTGATGCTGCTTACGAAGCCTACATTACCGATCCTACCCTCCCCCATTCTATCTATGAAATTGAAGGTGCTAGAGATTGTGCGATCGAATTTCGTTCTTTTTCCAAAAACGCAGGTTTTACCGGTACTCGTTGTGCTTTAACAGTCGTTCCCAAAAACCTCACCGGAAAAGCCGCAGATGGTTCTGATGTAGAACTGTGGAAACTCTGGAATCGTCGTCAATCTACCAAATTCAACGGTGTTTCCTATATCGTACAACGGGGTGTGGAGGCGGTTTATTCTGAAGCAGGACAAGTACAAATTAAAGCTTTGGTAAGTTTCTATTTAGAAAACGCCAAAATTATCCGCGAACAACTCACCAATGCGGGGTTATCAGTTTATGGTGGAGTGAATGCTCCCTATGTGTGGGTAAAAACACCTAATGGTTTATCCAGTTGGGAATTTTTCGATAAATTATTGCAAACCGTCAACGTTGTGGGAACTCCTGGTTCTGGTTTTGGTGCTTCGGGTGAAGGTTATTTCCGTATTTCTGCGTTTAACAGTCGGGAGAATGTCCAAGAAGCAATGAACCGGATTACTGAGAAATTTAAAGTGTAATACCATGTGGTGGGCAATGCCCACCCTTGAAAAATTGGTTGATAGCAGAAGGCCAAATACAAAAGTAAAACCCTTGTCATGAGTCAGTTTTAGCTTTTCAGAATGTCCTAACTATCTTGTCCACTGCTATAATTCCTACTCCCTTCCTACTAAAAGAATAAGCTCATAGTAATGGGGTAGAGGGATAATGCTTCTGCGTAAGCTGGAATCCCACACCCCTAATTCCATACTGGGAAGGGAGTAGTGGATATAACCTGCTTCTAATCCAAAATCTAAAATCTAAAATTCTAAATTGGCACCGCCAAGGCTGATCAATTTTTTGTTACCAAAATGAGGTAGTGTAAATCTGCACACTTTTATTACCAAGGCAACCCGTTGTTAATATGCAGATCAATAAACTTGTCGTCGCATGTTCCCTATTAATAACCAGCCTCGCCTTACCTAATCTTGCGGCTGCTCAAAATTCTGGAACACCAGGTAAATTTGATTTTTATGTTTTAACCCTTTCCTGGTCTGCTGATTATTGTGCCAAAAATGCCAGGCGTGACCCCCAACAGTGTAACCCAGGGAAAAAGTATGGTTTTGTCCTATTAATCTACAATTAAATCTACAATCAAAGAAGCGTGAAGCATTAATTAGTTCAGTAACTGAAAAGCTAACGAGATATTTCCCACAAAGAAGCGTGAAGCATTAATTAGTTCAGTAACTGAAAAGCTAACGAGATATTTCCCACAACCCATACTTTTTGAAGCTTATGATATCCAAGAATGGGAAATATCAGAATTTCAAGAAAATCTTTTTAAGATATATGTAGACGCTGAACCTATCGAGAAAATCATTTTAGACACCTTAGGTAAGATTACTAGATTTAGGAAATCATCAAAGTCAAATTTCTAAGAATAGATTTGGGAAGTTTCAAGTTGAAGATTAGTTGAATTTATCAACAACATCTATTAGTCTATCATCAATTATTTTAGATTAAATGCCTAGAAGAATAACTGACTTAAGTATGGGCTTAAAAATGGTTGCAGGAAAAAATAAATCCGCTTTGATTGAGGCAATAGATAAAATACCTATTACATCTAACTCTCCCATTTATAATCACCAACCTAATATTTAGCATTAATCTTATTATCATTTACTGTAAAAATACAATCATGCCCAAAATTCCAACTCCACACTATCTATCATACACTCGTTGCCTATCTGAACAATCCTAGCTTACTTTACTTTTTAGTTTGTGAGTTTCTCGACATGACCCCAGTTTCTATTACCTCTACTCAAATTGATAATGTGTTAATTGTTAGAACAGTTAGAAAATCCAGACGTATCGCCTCAACTGTTTACCAAGAGTACAGAAATCCAGAAACAAGAAAGTTATATAGGCAAGAATATGCAGATTTTATTGATGCTTCAAAATACCATCCTGATGTCTTTCAAAGAAAGATTAATAAGACACAAACTCTGATAGATGATACAGCCCCAGGAGTTGAACAAGTTTTGAAGCGAGGACATTTCTAAATCAACTCTCCACTCTGTGTTTCAAGTACCGAAGTCCTAATTTAGATTTAGATATAAAAAGGCTAAGGAAAGTGGATTAAATAAGGTGTAAGAGTGTCAATAATATCTATACAGCAGAAGGGTAGATGGAGAACTGGTAGATGATGCCCCCT
>CAKZGI010000311.1 GCA_936914905.1 uncultured Trichormus sp.
GAAGACTGGCAACAATCTTTAGAAACATCTATTAGGATCTGACATTCACTAGTTAGGTGTTCCAGTCTCTTGTGATTTACTCGACGAGCAAATCTCTTAAAGCATCTTGGTGTTGGCGAGGAAAAATTATCTTCATGGTCCTTCACCTCTTTTGTTCTAGAATTGTGATCCTCCAAGTCTGAACAAAGAAAAGAGTCGATATAATCATCAACGGAAATTTGTGAGTCTAAGGAAACACTATAAGTCTCAACGGATATCCTTGAATCTAAAGATGGAGTAGAAGACATATCAGAGAGTTCAGGAAGACAGGCAAAAGATCAACAATATTGGATCATTGGCTGGCTAGAAGACTAAGAGGGAAAATATAGTTATGGAGCTCAATACCAACAGTTTATAAATCAAAGTTAGTTATGACACCCACAATTAGTTTTGGACCACGGTTAGCCTGGCACCCATAGTTAGTTTGTGAACACGGTTAGCTTGGTACCCATAGTTAGTTTGTGACCACAGTCAGGTTAACCTAAGGTTAGTAAACTGTAGTTAGTTGAAATCACATATATATAAACCCCAGGACCTCATTATTTATCTTTTATATTACTAAAGCGTGTGAGAGAATTCTATTTGTAGAGGGTGTGAGAGGAGTCTATAACCTGTAGCCTACAATTGCTGAAGTCACCAAACCTGCAGTTGCATGATGGACAAGAAAGCGGGCAACAAGCGACATTCAAGGTATTTTCCCTCATCTTTTCAAACTGTACAAACAGCCAGATGGTTTTTTCTTTTTTTAACCGGTTTGTGAAGGCATCTAAATCGGTTCATGCATGCATCCCTTCAGCCTAAACCTAGACTTTAAATAGGGCATCGGCTTCCCGTTTAAAGAAGCATGATTTTAGTATTAGCAATAATAAGGCTTCAAATTTAAGTTCTTATTGTAATGTCTTCAATTACAAGTAAAGGATTGGAACAATAATTAGTTCGATAACTAAATAACTAGCAAGAGGGGAAGAGAGGGCAGGGACAACGATGATCGTAGGCACCGATGGGCAGCAGAATCGACACACAATTAGAGATGACGACAGTGGGCGGCGATGGTAGCAACAATGGACGATGGTGGCGGCGATGACGATAGCGGTAGTGGGCGGCAATGCTAGTGACAGTGGGCGGCAACGACGGTGGTGGTTCTTGTTTTCCCCTTCCTATTGGTCTCTAACCCAACTTCTCATAGTTGGGCCTTTATGCGCAGCTGGGTGCTACGGGTGGCACTGCACATTGCTAGTTATAGTGGGTCCCTTTTTAGTGGGCAACCAGGCTGCACCACATTTCCCCCCATGTAATTCGCTGTCGGTGGAGGGGAACTCAGGGGGTGCGGATGTGGGAGGTTAGCAGGGAGGATAATAAGGTTTCGTATGGGACACGTGCTCATATATTGTGGTACCATTCGAAAGTAAGTGTAGGTGATAGGTGAGTTGACAAATGGGTGTGGTTATGTGATAAGGGCCTATCCAATGATGTAGGAGTGACTCACTAAGTCCGCGTCGCCGTATTGGGTAATAAACGAAGACGAGGTCGCCGATAGAATAACGCACCTCTTGTCGGCCTTCATCATAAAGACGCTTTTGTCGTTGTTGTGCTATATGTAAGTTCTGGTGTATTGCGCGCCGCAACAGAGGCTGGTGTTGTTGTAGAAAGAGCCACCAATCGATAGCGTCAGCGTGTGAGGCTGTGACCGTGACTGAACTGAGGTCTGGTGGCAACCGAGGATCCCGGCCGTACAAGGCTTTAAAGGGGCTGACCCGAGTGGAAGATTGGACTGATGTGTTATAAGCATGCACAACAAAGGGGAGGATTCGGTCCCAATCTTGGTGTAGAGGGTCCACAAATGCAGTAATAATCTGCTTGAGGGTTTTGTTGAGCCGCTCGGTCAACCCATTTGTTTGCGGGTGGTAGGGGGATGCAAATAGTTGGGAAATGCCCAAGGATGTGGAGAGGACATGAAGGACCTCCCCTTTGAATTGGGGACCTTGATCGGAAAGCAGTTGTTGTGGGCAGCCATGTCAAAAAATAACATTGTGGAGAAGGGCGGAGGCGACAGAAGAAGCCGTACTATCCGGTAATGCTTGTGCCTCACACCAACGTGTGAGGTATTCAGTCATGACTATAATGTATCTGTTGCCCCCGGCGGACATGGGGAATGGACCCATCAAGTCCCAACCGACTAACTCAAATGGGTGTGTGACGGAGATCAGGGAGAGGGGGCCAACGTGCGACTGGGGAGTTTTGTAACTTTGGTAGACTTCGCAATGGCGAAGATGATGGGACACTGACTGGCACATCTCTGGCCAATAAAAAAGGAACCGAAGCTTCTCTAACACCTTATGAAATCCGAGATGTCCCAATAGTGGGTGGTCATGGTAGAACTTTAGGTACTACTATTGTAGCTGTTGGAGGACATATATCATAGGTGTGCTCCCTCGGGATATGTGGTGAAGAACATGGCTAATGATGACGAAGCAACGGTAGAAAGGGGTGTGGATGTTGGGAATCTGGAGGATGATGTGCTTGATGTGATCATCCTGGAGTTGGGCAGTAGCCATAACGTTTGTATGTAATGGGAAACTTAAATTCGAACTAGTGAACTGGGTGGCCTGAATGTGTTCCGTCTGGGAGAGGTTGTCGGCGATGGTGTTGTGCTCCCCTTTGCAGTATGTTAGGGTGAAGTTGTACTCCTGTAGGGCTAGAGCCCAACGAAGGAGGCGACTAGGAGGGTGGCTTTTGTGAATCAAGCCCACGAGTGGTTGATGGTCCGTCTCCACGAGTATAGAAGACCCATGCAAGTATGGGTGCAACCTATGAAAAGCCCAGACGATGGCAAGGAGCTCCTTCTCGGTTGTGGAATAATTTTGCTCCGCTTTGGTGAGAGAGCGACTAATAAAGGTTACCGGTTGCCAGTCGTTCGTGTGAGTTTGTTGTAGGAGGACCGCACCAATGCCGCCATTAGAAGCATTGGTTTGAAGCTTGAAAGGTTTGTCATAGTCGAGATGGGCAAGAATCACAGCATCACG